>JAGQVA010000490.1 GCA_020438265.1 Bacteroidota bacterium | reverse complement strand
CCTGGCTCATTGCAACGATTATCAGAGTTTGTGTGGGTTCTGCTACGGTTGCAGGATTAACAGCAGCGGGTATTATCCTTCCGCTCATTTCCGGCACAGGAATCAGCCCCGAATTGATGGTATTGGCCATTGGTTCGGGAAGTCTCATGTTGTCCCACGTCAATGATGGAGGGTTTTGGATGTTTAAAGAGTACTTCAACCTTACTGTGAAAGAAACCTTGAGGCCCTGGACGGTGATGGAAACCTCGGTTGGGGTGTTGGGGTTGATTGGGGTTTTGATATTGAATGTGTTTGTATGAGTGGGAAGCCATATTTTTTTAAAGTAAAAACAAGAAACAAGAAATGGAAAAGTAAAAAGTAAATGATTGCTAAAGCAGCGGATTAACTTTTTACTTCTAAGATTCTTGTTTTTTGTTTTTACTTATATTTTATATTGTACGACTACTAAAAAAAAAATGCAAAAATCACCATCAGAAAGAGCAAAAGAATTAGGACTTGTATTTCCCCCCGCTCCCAAGCCTGCAGGGGTGTACAGACCCGTACTGGTAGTAGACAGCTTTTTATACGTCTCAGGTCAGGCACCCATGCAAAATGATGGAACATTAATGCAAGGGCGCCTGGGAGATAGTCTGACTGCTGATGAAGGGAAATTAGCCGCCAGACAAGTCGGCTTAACCATGCTTTCCAGTATTCAAACCCATTTTGGTAGTCTGGATAAAATCAAACGAGTGGTTAAGGTATTTGGAATGGTCAATTGTACGCCAGATTTTATTCAGCAACCCTATGTGGTAAATGGATTCAGCGAATTAATGGCTGATGTATTTGGAAAAGAACATGGAATAGGAGTCAGAAGTGCGGTAGGAATGATGCTGCCCGATGGGATTCCTGTAGAGGTTGAAGCGATGTTTGAATTACATTAAGATCATGTTCATATTCGACGCACATCTTGACCTTGCGATTTTCACCACATAAGTATTTGAACACAATTGGTTATAAATATATAGCGATGTTGATATACGAACAAGCGCTTGCGCTATTAACGATATTCGATTTCTGAAGTGAATACCTAATTGATAATCAGACACTTCATATATCGAATATCGCTTCGCTGTTAATCTTCAATCGTATATCAAAAGTTCCTCAATAATCACGATTCAAGTACTTAGAGCAATAAACTCAAATAAAAAACATGTTCATATTCGACGCTCACCTCGACCTCGCAATGAATGCCCTGGAATGGAACAGGGATTTAACCTGGACGGTAGAAGATCTCCGAAAAAGCGAAGTCGGAATGACTGACAAACCGGATAGAGGGAAAAATACAGTTTCTCTTCCTGCCATGCGAAAAGGGAATATAGGGCTTTGTGTGGCTACGCAGATTGCCCGATATGTAAAAAAAGGGAGTAAGTTACCTGGCTGGAATTCTCCTCAACAAGCATGGGCACAAACACAGGGGCAATTGGCCTGGTACAAAGCCATGGAAGATATGGGCGAAATGGTTCAAATTACAAATACAGAACAATTAAATCACCATCTGGCACTATGGGAAAATGATGATATCTCTCAAAAGCCTATCGGATATATTCTGAGTTTGGAAGGTGCTGATTCTATTTTAAACTTGGATTATTTGGAAAAATCATACGAGCTGGGGCTGAGGGCTATAGGGCCGGCACATTATGGACCTGGTACTTATGCACATGGGACTGACTCTGTAGGGGGAATCGGAGTGAAAGGAAAAGCGTTGCTCAAAAAAATAGAAGAGCTAAATTTAATCCTTGACGCAACTCATCTGTGTGATGTGAGCTTTTGGGAAACGATGAAAGTGTATCATGGTCCTGTTTGGGCCAGCCACAATAATTGCCGAAAGTTCGTGAACCACAACCGGCAGTTTTCTGATGAACAAATCAATGAATTAATCAGCAGAGGTGCAGTCATCGGAATGGCGTTAGATGCCTGGATGATGGTGCCCAATTGGGTAAGAGGCGTATCTACCCCGGAGGGCATGGGAGTAACATTAGAACAAATGATTGATAATATAGATCATATCTGTCAGTTATCAGGTAATTCCCTTCATGTGGGTATCGGTACGGATTTAGATGGTGCATTTGGGAAAGAACAAACCCCCGCTGATTTGGATACAATCGCAGATCTCCAAAAAATTCCTTCCATGCTCTCCGGAAAAGGATACTCTGAAAAAGATATTGAAAACATTATGAGCCAAAATTTTATTAGATTTATCCGGAGGGTGTGGGGATAGATCATTTATAAAGACCATTTAAAACACAAAAAATGAAAATCATGAAAAACACAATTTGGATTGTACTGCTTTTTCCCTTTTGGGCATTAGCCCAGAATGAGGTAAATATTCAATTTCATATTAAAAATGCTAAGTCTAGCAGTATTCTAATATTTAATAACGATTTTACAAACCCTGACGTCCTGTTTGGGAACACAACAACTCAGGTTCCATTAATTGACGGAAAAACTAATTGGAAACATCAGATATCTAACCCTATTTTTATAACCGCTAGATATCGGGACAGCATAACAAGGAAATATTTCAGCTATATATTTTTTTTATCGCCAAAAGATGATTTGGATTTTTCGTTTGATGCCAATAGCCCTGAAACGACAGTTGTAGTAAAGGGAAAAGGAGCTAGAAATAATCAACCATTAATTCAAAAACTAATTAATGATGAACCATCTTTTGAAAGCCATAAAAAAGACTCATTACCTGATGATGTACTTAAAGCAATAAATGTTAGAAATATTGCCAATCAAAAAACGCTAAAAGACTACATTTCAGAAAATCGCCCTACCAAAGAATTTATAGACATTCATTCCCTATATGTTAAATACTTTCCACTATGGACTTACATTGATTTTAAGGGCGATCAAAAATTTAACATTAAGGAGCCTTTTATTAGAAATGAACATAAATGGCAAGCGATTGAAGATTCTCTCATCAATATAAATTCTGTAAACAATCAGGAGATTTTAGTGATCCCCGATTATGTATATTTCCTGCCTCTTTATCTTTCAAGGATTAAAGAACGTCTTTGGGAACATCATGAATTATTAAAAGAGTATTATCATACAGACACCCATGAGGAAGCGACAGAGATGTTAAAAGAAGACCCTGATAACTTGCTCAAAGAAAAAATTATTGAAAAACACTTTACGGGCAAAACCGCTGAATTTTTATATGCTATCCTTTTTAAAAGGGCTATTAATGAAAAAGAAAATAATCTGCCAGAGATATTTTCAAGATTTACTGAAAAATATCCTCATAGCCCATATATACCACATATAGAACCTTTCATTAAAACAATTCTGAAGAAAAGAGAGCGCACATTAACCGATGAGATGGTTTTACTTGAAAACCCGAAATCCTATCAAACCTTTGATGATATTCTTACCCTCATGAAAGATAAAACAGTTCTTGTAGATATGTGGGGAACATGGTGTGGACCATGTCGTTCAGAATTGTCATTACATTCTGAAGCGATTAAAAATCACTTCAAAGATAAGCCACTACACTATTTATATATCGCCAATCATGACATTCCTAATGAAGATAAATGGAAGGAGCTGATTCCGTATTATAATTTAACCGGAACCCATATTCTGGCATCTTCTGAGCTTACCCGAGATATTATGGCCAAAGTAAAAGGGCAAGGGTATCCAACGTATATCATAATTAAAAAGGATGGAACTTTTGAATTATCAGAGGCAGGTTATCCAATGAATAGAGAGGTTCTGATTAATCAATTAGAAGATGCCATGAACGATTAATTCTGATTAAACATCAACCACATTCCAGTCTAAATAAATAACTATGAACACAAAACAGCTTTCTCTTTCAATCATTTTTCTTTGTTCTACTCTTTCAATGATTGCCCAGCAGGATACAATAAGGCAATTCTATAAGTATAATTATGATATCGCGATTGACAAAATTGAAAGAGAGCATATTCCGCTGGATGGCAATAAGGTGAAAATGATCCCTTTCAGGGTGGATGAATATTATGGATTTGTGAAGAATGATGAGGAACAAAAATGGCTCATTCAACCTGAGTATGATCAGGTATTTGCTGTTTATGAAGAAGGTGCAATCGTAAAAAAAGATCGTGGTTATGGATTTGGTTATGGATTGATCAATGAGAAAAATGAGTGGCTTATTTATCCCGATTTTCATAATCTTTTCAAAAATGGTGACTTGTTTCATGGGCTTATTGAAGGGGTTATAGATACCTCCCTTCCTGATTATTACGATTCATATATACTCAATCTGTATTTTGATAAACAAGGCAATATACTGTTTGGAGAAAACGCCCACGATCTGCAAACATTTAAAGGAAAAGACACACTAGCCTGGTTTCGGCTTGGGAGGGACTATCATATCCGTAGCAGGTCCGGAAAACTGGTCAAATCCTTTCGGGCAACTGAAAATAAACGCTTTATTGGGATTTCTGATAATCTGCTGGTTTTTAGTGAAGAAGAAGATTCTGTCTATTTCTGTCGGGCTTATAATGTGAATGGCGAAATGATCTTTACATTGCCAGGTTCTCACAAATTTATCAATGGCCTTTATAAACTTTCTGAAAACCTTTATGGATTTGTCAGCTATGATGGAGACGTAGCATATCATTATTTTAGTGATTCTTTGGGCAATGATAAACCATACAAGGTCATAACACCTACGTGGCCTGGTTTACTTCATCCGGATTTCAACTATTTTGAAGAACCTTTTGGAGCTACTTTTCTTCAGCCAGGTTTCAACTATTTTGATAAGGAAACAT
>JAGQVA010000489.1 GCA_020438265.1 Bacteroidota bacterium | reverse complement strand
TTACCTCTCCATTCTCAGCCCAATGCCAAAAGTATTTATCCGGCGGACGGAAGTATTCGATCGTTTTTTGTTTAAGTATTTCCATGTTCAAAGTTGGCTGAAGTCAGGCGAATGGCTGCCCGATGTGCAATGACAAACTGATTCTTTTTAATGACACTCCACCTCTGATCCGGATAAAAAATCAACCAGTCATTATGGTTTTCCAAAAGCTTATTTTCCACGTCTCGGGCGATAATCGGATGGGCGAAATCGTAACCGGCCGGTAACAGAATTTGCCCGTTTTTCCAGTATTCAGTTCCCGGAATAGCTGGCAGCGGCTTTCCCATAATAAAAACTTCTTCTTTGGAGGAAACGGCAAAACGCAGTTTTTTCAGCCTGGCTTCAGCGGCTGTTTCTCCATATTTCTCCCAGATTCTGAGTGTTGTTAATAAAGCAAATCCCGGATGCTGGTGCTGGGAAGGAATGATTTTTACGGTTAACTGATGATGATTGTGGCCTGGCAGGGCTGAAACGGGAGTTTCTACAGGCAAAAACTCCGGAAGGGATATCCAGGTTAATTCCCGCAATTTGGCTACCGGGGTTTGTTTATTCATCAGAAAAAGATAGTTCTCCGACGATAAAGTAAATATCTCTTCCGCAGGCAGTCCCCATAACAAACCGGGTATTTGTTGCTGGCTCATATTGGTTCTCATCCAAATGGTATCTCCATCCTCTGCGACCTGAAGCCCGGGGATGGTTCTGACCTGATACAGCGCAGAAAGATTTGCTACGGTAAACTGTAAAATGATTTCTCTCATTCGCTATGGATAATTTGTTGCCAGAGTGTTTCAATCGGTTTGAGCACATAATCGCGCTGAACTTTATTGGTAATCCATTCTGCCCTGCCATTGAGATAACGCAGGCGGTCTTTGAGAACATTTTTCTCTGCCAGTGTCAATTCATTTTCGTTCCATTGTTGTGTCATCTTGATGACTTCCTGATAAATTTCATCAGGATTTGGCACACTTTCTTCGGAGGCTCTGGGGTGCCGCTGCGCCAATTCCTTGTCTGTATCAATGACAGATTTTACGATACTGTTAATGACTTCCCTTTGTTCTTCCGTATCCCAGATAAACCGCAGAACCCACATATCGGAAGGAATCGCTTTTTTCCGTTTGCAAAGTAAAGCACTGGCTGCAATCAGGCGCTGGAGTTTGACCGCTCTTCTGTCAGAAACACTGATTCCTGCATTTCTGAGCTGTTGAATCATGGTGATATAAGCCGGGCGAATGTCATCGAGATCGACTTCATAGATTTTCTGTTGCAAACGGGCAATGGCTTCTGCATCAATGCTGATTTTTTCCTCTCCGTGATCTTTTTCGAGTTTCCATCCCGCATGAAGGACATCTTCGAGCATTTGTGGATCGATATTATCGCATCGTACCCGCAGTAAGAAACGGTCAAATAAAGCCTGAAGCGCTTCCTCTTCCGGCAAATGATTGCTTGCCCCGACAATCATCAGCACTGGAAGCGAACGGGTTTCTCGCCCACGACGGAAGATCTTCTCATTAAGTACCATCAGCAAACTATTGAGAATAGCGCTATTGGCATTGAGAAGTTCATCCAGAAATATGAGAGTAGCTTCCGGCAACATGCCTTCTGTATTGGTAACGAGTTCTCCTTCTCTCAACTTCCGGATATCAAAAGGTCCGAATAACTCATTGGGTTCGGTAAAACGCGTCAGAAGATATTCAAAAGTTTTTCCCTTGAGGAGTTTTCCCAATTCTTTGACCATTGCACTTTTGGCGGTTCCCGGAGGACCGAGTAAGAAGAGGTTTTCCCTTCCCACGAGACAAATTCCCATCAAATCAATAATGTCATCCTTGCCTACAAAACTTTCCTTGATTTGGGCCAGTACCTGGTTGAGCTGGTCGATTTCTGCAAATTCATTGGTAGATATTTCTGTCATGTTTATGTATGGTTGATATAATTTGAAAGTTCAGGCCAGATCCGGGAGGAATATTGTCCCAAAACTTCCTGCACCAAATTCAGGATTTCCGGATGTTTAATATGAGAAACAGATTTTTTTTCAATAATGCGATCAATCAAGGCGTATTTCAGCGATACGTTATCAAAGATTACCTGATAATCGGGTTCTTCTTTCAGTTCCACGCCTACAACCGAATAAGGAAATAAAAGCCCTGTCTGGTAAAGACGATTGACAAGAGGATCTTCCGGAGCCAGCCCTTTCGCCAGGTTAAAAACCTCCGGCAGGTACCTCAGGATCAGGTCCACGGAATAAGCAATATGCGCATCAATGGGCTGAAGATAAGGCTGTAAATGTTTGTCTATTTCTGATGAGGGCGTTTCCCTGAGCATCACAAACTGTATCGCCCGATACATAAAAGCTGCCCCCCAGATAGCTGCCTCCTCAATCAACCGGGGAGCCTGATAAGGCATACTCAGCCGATCCTGCTGATAAATAACCTTTATTTGTTGCCGGCTTGTTTTCAGATCCTCCCGGGAAAAAGGAATAACCAGATGATGAATATGTACCTTTCCCTCTGTAGTAAGGCCACGGATAAAACGCGATAACTCCATAATTGGAATAAAAATAAATAAAAATTTATAGAGGGGGTAGTGAATATGACCTCATAACGCTACTATCCTGTTAAAGTTACCAGAAAATATATGGTTCTTTTGACAATCTCCCTTTTGAGCTTCGCTCAGTAAAGACTATCCTGTAAAAAACAAAAATACGAACCAAAAGGGAAACGAATGAAGTTCAATTTCCCGATTGGTTCGTATTGAGGAATATTTCTATTTACGGCTTTCTTATTTAATCCAAATGAAATAAATAATGAACCAGCTTGGTTTTGTCGTTCACTCTGATCTTATAAATCCCTTCTGCCAGTGTCAACTCCGACAAATCAAGTTTCACTCTCTTTGCAAACGGGCGCTCTTCATGATAGATCAATTGTCCGGTCGTTGTGTAGACACTTATATATAACGTTTCTCCAAAATCTCCACTGAAATCAAGGGTTAGTTCCTTTTTGGTGAAGGGGTTGGGAAAGACATTTAATGTTGTTAAAGAAGTCTGGATTTCAGCAGCTGTTCCGTCATGATTGCCTCTGATAATCAGTCCCGGGTTTAGGTGAGGAAGATGGTCATTCGGTGATTCTATAGAATCATTATTAGATGAATGAACGAGATCAATCACAACTTTGGGAGTGTCTTCTTCAATTTCTATAGGAATGGTTATTTTTTCCTGTGAAATGATATTTTCCGCTGTTACAATTGTGCTGTCAACCGAAATACATCCATTGATGCCTGTAACAGTTAATATATACGTGCCAATATAACTAACTAATGGGGTCAGGTTAGAAGAAGTAAAACCATTTGGCCCTGCCCATTTTATGGTGTCAAGAGGATCTGCCAGACCTTGAAGGTAAACTCCCAAACTATTGGAATAAAGGATTTTATCTGGTCCTGCATTGGCTATTGGTGAATCAAAATCCTGCTCTACAAATGTGGAATCAAAACCTGTGCAACCATTCCCTCCGGTAACCATAAGCATATAGACTCCTGTATCGGCAACAATTGGAGAAATAAGGGAGGAAAGAAATCCATTAGGGCCAGTCCATGTATAAACACCAGGATCACTAAATGATCCATCCAGCATTACCGTGGGATTATTACAGTTAATGGTCTGGAAATTACCAGCATTGGCATTCGGAATTGTAAAATCACTTTTTACATCAACACTGGCAGAACCCGCACACCCATTGGTGCCAGTAACAGTCAACGTGTATATTCCCGAATATGCTACTATGGGATTAATCAGGTTAGAAATAAACCCATTAGGACCAGTCCATGAATACGTTCCCGGATCGCTGGAAGAGCTATTTAAAGTCGCAGAAGGGGTATTGCAGTTAATAACCTGATCTGGCCCGGCACTTACCGTTGGTACAGAGAAATTACTTGATACATACACCCAGTCTGTTCCTGTACATCCATTCGTTCCAATAATAGTAAGAATATAAATCCCCGAAAGAGAAACAGGCGGGCTAACCAGGTTGGAAGTGAATCCGTTTGGCCCGGTCCAGGTATAAATTCCCGGGCCACTGTCTGATCCATCCAGGATAACAGAAGGATAATTACAGTTTAGCTCCTGAGTGAAGCCAGCTTCAGTAATTGGAGGAGAAAAATCACCAGATACCGATACTTGCGCAGTTCCAGTACACCCATTTGTTCCAGTAACAGAAAGGGTATAAAGCCCTGAATCAGAGACGATCGGGTTGACCAGATTGGAAGAAAATCCATTTGGCCCTGACCAGTAATAGGCTCCCGGATCACTGTTTGAACCATCCAGCGTTACAGTTGGATTATTACAGTCAATGATCTGGTTAGGTCCTGCATTTACAGATGGAATGTCAAAATTACCTGAAACGGAAACCACATCTGTTCCTATACATCCATTTGTTCCTGTAACCGAAAGGGTATAAAGTCCTGAATCAGAAACAATTGGGCTAATAAGGCTGGAGGAAAATCCATTCGGCCCTGACCAGTGATAAATGCCTGGACTACTGTTGCTCCCATCCAGGGTCAGGGTGGTATTATTGCAATCCAGTATAACATTTTGACCGGCGTCTGCGATGGGAAGGATAAAGTTGGTATCAACCAGGACAGAATCAGTTGCTGAGCATCCATTCGGATGGGTCACAGTCAGGTAATACATTCCTGGAAGGGAAACAGAAGGATTCAGGGCTGAACTATAGAATCCATTCGGCCCGGCCCAGGTATAGGTACCCGTTCCGCTTTGAGAACCATT
>JAGQVA010000047.1 GCA_020438265.1 Bacteroidota bacterium | reverse complement strand
ATAAAATCTTTGACAGTAGGAATAATATGGTCCCAATCTATACCCTGGCGCTTACTAATGGTGATAAAATTCTCACCGATAAAAACCCCTTCCACAAAATCAAATTCGAATAATTTCAGGGCAATCGGTGATTCCTTCGCAGAAGCTACGTCTGGGAAATCATGGGATGTATTTCTGGAAAGCTCCCGGTTCAGAACAAACTTCAACGAAGATGGATTGGGAGTGATTTCTGTGTAAACAGTCAATTCTGATTTGTTTTCCTCCTGAGCTTTATTTTCTTCCAGAAATTTGCTTGTAAAAAGTGGCAAATCCTGAGCGAAATAGGCTTTCAGAAAGTTTTTTACCAACGGAATGATTTCTTCCCATTGAAAATCAGGGTCTTTGGTAATTGTGATTGAACTTGTATCAATGGAGATACTATCCACAAAACGGAAATCGAATAATTTTCGGGCTATAGGAGCCTCATCAGTAGAAGCCAGATCTGGAAAATCCACTGATCCTTTATGTAAAAGTGTCCGCCCTGTCAAAAATTTGAGAGAGGACGGGTTGGGAGTTATTTCTGTATAAATCATGTTTAGCAATCTTTCCTGCGAAACTAATAAAATCTCTTGACTTCCTACTTAAACCGTCTGAAAAAGAGAATTGTTTGAGGAAAAATCAGGCAATCACCATTCTTTTGTGATAGAGGGGAAGGTTTTCAATTCCCTCTTGTTCGATCCTTAAAATCGCAGCAATATGAGCATTGGCGATTTTTTGTCTGACTTCATCTTTCATTAATTCAGCGGCTTGCTGGCGGTCGGTATAATAGCCATTTTCCGTCAGTACAGATGGCATCTGAGGTACTTGCAAAACGGTAAATATCTTATGACTTCCTGGCAAGTGGCTTCTGATTCCGCGATCAGCCCATTCTGGAAATCTTTTCACCAGTTCATCCTGAAAGACAGAAGCAATAGGCATTCCCTGAGTACTATTGGGAAAATGCCAGGTTTCAATTCCTGTAACACCATCATTCCAGCCACTGATTGCTGCTGCATTGGAATGAACGGAAAGAAAAATCTTGGGAAGTCCAAGGGGAGAAGGTTGTTGATTGGCCCGGTTGGATCTTTCTACGGTAGCTGAACCAATATCATCTTCCGGAACAACTACAAAAACCTGAACACCGATATCTTCAAGTTTACTGGCAACCCTTTTAACGATATCTCTGTTAAATTTCCATTCTTCAAACTGAGTCACCCCATCATCAAAAATGGGAGATCTTTTTCCATCCTGAAGCCGTCCGTGTCCATTATCAATACACCATAGGAATCGGGGGGTAGTGATTGTAATCGAATTCAGCGATTCTTCAAAAGTAGCATCTATATCAACTGTTTCAGCAGCGGATTCAAGGCTTCGCGTACGAAAGGTGGCTTCAGGTCTGGGTTCTTCTTCCAGGCTGACTACTTCTTCTTCAATAATATCTGCTGCGTCTTCAAGGCCCTTTGGTGTATCCTCACCCTGAGGTATACTTGAGTTTGGGGATTTTATCCCAAAAAGCCTTCTGAAAAACTGTAGAATTTGCTCCATCATAGAGTTGGAATGTTTGGAATATGACCAAATATAGCCAAAATTCCGTGATAGCGAAATAAAATTTGTATCACTTTAGAAGAGGCTAAACCAAACTCTTGGGTGAATATATTACCAGGAAATTGTCTCGCCAGCCATAAACTTGATGAAGACTACCAGGGCAATACTTACAATTAATCCGGTAAAGGTTTTTCCCAGATCCAGCAAGGACATACGGTTGACAATTGACAGCACGGGCTTTTTCAGGATAAAGCTAATTGCATATTCTCTTCCTGACAAAAGACCAATAAATACCCAGGTTGTACTCATTGGCAGGTTTGACCATTCTTTAAAAATGAGGAGAATGATTCCAAAAATCAGGTCAATGATTGTTGCCGAACGAATATCTTCGGTATTGGTCTTGGATTTTACAATCCCCTGAATGGCTCCTCCGCGAACATAAAAAATATAACCCAGCAGCCCTAAAATGGCTCCCAGAGAAGCCAGCATGTGCCAGGTATCCAATTGACGGGGTAAATAGACATAAATATTGGCAAGATCCTGAATCAGCCACTGAGACCATAGAAAACCAGTAGAAAGCCATTGTCCTACTACCCAAAATTTGTGATATTTATCCTTCTCGGGATCTGTATGAATGAGGCGTTTTTCCAGAATATCAGTAATAAGCAAATAAATCACAATACCGGCGACAAAAGCAACTGCGTAACCGATGATTGATTTCAGAATCACAGCTCCCATGGTACTACCTGTCCCGAATACACTTAAAATCAGGAAAGTTGTACTTACCGGAATTCCCAGCCGGGTAATGACAAGCAGGGTAAGAGGTGGGATGATATACCACCAATACAGGGTTTCAGGTAGTGGAAATTTTTCCAGACGTCCATAAGCCATGTCTCCGCCATGGGTAGCCCAACCATAAACCATGACTGCAGTCAATATTCCTCCTGCGTATAACCATAATACCCACCAGGGTCTTTTGTCATTGGAAGTTAAAAATGTTCCTAAAGTTTGAATGACATCATTGCCCACAACTGAATAGGAGGCAAAGAGAAATCCAAGTATCGCAACAATTACTGTTATTTCCATAAATCAATGTGATGCAAATGATGAATGGATTGACCATCCATGAAATAGGCCACAAGAAACAAATATTGTGAAATAAGAAGCAAGGGGGGAATAAAATGATAACTATATGCTAACATTAACTTAATTTTAGTAAGTTTCCTTTCAGATAAAATGAATGACCTTTATGCAGAGCTTTCAATCAATTAATTCCCAAACTAAGGAAGGATTAAGAACCCTTGACCGTCTTCTGACCTTGCGCCTCCACCTGGACCAGCAAATTCCTCAGCGAAATCTTGAGGATACACTTATTCTTGGCACGTGGAATATCCGGGAGTTTGATTCTCCAAGCTTTGGGAAAAGGATTGATGAGGCGATGTTGTATATAGCAGAAATCGTCAGGCGATTTGATCTGGTTGCAATTCAGGAGGTAAGAAAAGACCTGAGTGCGCTAAACCGGCTGGTAGAACTTCTGGGGCGGGACCGTTGGAGCTACGTATTTACAGATGTTACGGAAGGCAGTGCTGGAAATATGGAGAGAATGGCCTTTTTGTACGATACCCGAAAAGTTACTTTTGGAGGGCTTGCCAGTGAAATTGTCCTTCCCCCGATGAAAGTCAAAGATGAAGACGGCAAAACCCAAAAGCAGGCTATTACCCAGGTAGCAAGGACACCATTTATGGTGGGCTTTAATTCAGGAGATACCTCTTTTATCCTGGTATCGGTCCATATTCTTTATGGCTCTTCCAAAGCTGATGATGAGGAAAGAGTTCTTGAGATTAAACATGTAGCAGAATTTTTGCGGGATCGGGCCTATGCACCTACTACCTGGTCCAAAAATATTGCCTTACTGGGCGACTTTAACATTTTTGATCCGGGTGATTTAACCATGCAGGCACTTACCGGAGCAGGATTTAAGGTGCCGCCGGAATTACAAAATCTCCCTTCCAATTTCCTTGAGAATAAATTTTACGACCAGATTGCTTTTTACAACCGGGATAAAGGTTTTGCTACTACGGGCAAGGCTGGCGTTTTTAATTTTTTCAAGCATGTGTTTCGCGCAGAAGATGAAGCAGAATATGTGGAAGAAATGGGGGATAATTATTGGAAAAACAGCCGGGGAAAGGAGAGAGATGAAGATGATCGAAATAAATACTATATGAACTACTGGCGAACGCATCAGATGTCAGACCATCTTCCGATGTGGGTAGAATTAAAAATCAATTTTAAACAGGATTATCTGGTTGCCAAATATCAGGAAGCGAAGGCGGGACAATCCAAAACCAGAGGAATGTCCCTGGAAAAGAAAATTCTGATAGATGACCAGGAAAAGGCCATTCCAGTAAAAGAAAACGGACGGATAGTGCTGGAAAACTTTGAAGAAACCCATTTTGCAGACAGAGATCTGAGTAAAGCTCCTCTGGCAGGTATGGATCTGCGTGAAAAAGATTTTTCCCGGGCAACCTTTCGTGAAGCCATTTTGGATGAAACCAATTTCAACTTCTCCAATATGGAGGAAGCGTCTTTTGAGCGTACAGATTTGTTGATGACCAGTTTTTATGGAGCGAACCTCACCTGCGCGAATTTTTATGAAGCGAGTCTGTTTTCCATCAATTTCTTTGAAGCGGATCTGACAGGAGCCAGTTTTGCCGGAGCCAGAGTCGAGCGCTGTAATTTTGATGATGCAGTTTTGGATGGAACTACATGGGATGGAGCGGAAGTAGAGGAGAAATTGCGCGAGGTTTTAGAAAAAGCAGGGGTTGAGACCAGGAAGGTTAGCTTTTTTTAAGCTTTGAGGTGAAAAAGTAGCATGGAATGAAAAAAGCCAAATTTATATCCGATTGAAGATTAACGATATTCGATTTAAGAAGTTTCTAGTTCGTTGTAAATCAAACACTTCGCATATCGCATATCGTTAATCCTTGTTCGTATATCAAAAAATACCAGGAATTATAACAAAAAATAAACCTAATTATCTTCTATTAAACATACCCAGACCGGCTCCACCTCTTGGCAGTTTTCCGCCTTTTCCCATACTGTTCATTTTTTTCATGGCTTTTTTCATTGCCTGAAACTGATTGAGCAGTTCATTCACTTCACGAATCGGGCGCCCGCTTCCGGTTGCAATACGACGACGACGAGAACCATTCAGTAATTGAGGTTTGACTCTTTCTTCAGCAGTCATAGAGTAAATAATCGCCTCAACGTGCTTAAAAGCGTCATCTTCCAAATCAATATTTCTGACCATTTTTCCCATTCCGGGGATCATACTGACAAGATCTTTAAAATTCCCCATTTTCTTGACTGCCTGAATCTGAGACAGGAAATCGTTGAAATCGAGTTCGTTTTTGCGGATTTTTTTCTGAAGTCGTTCAGCTTGTTCCTGGTCAAATTGTTCTTGTGCTTTTTCTACCAGGGTTACAACGTCACCCATTCCCAGAATACGGGAAGCCATCCTTTCCGGGTGGAAAAGATCGAGGTCTTCCATTTTCTCACCTGTACTGACAAACTTAATCGGTTTGTCTACTACCGAGCGAATGGAAATGGCGGCTCCACCTCTTGTATCACCATCTAATTTGGTTAAAACCACACCATTAAAATCGAGTCGGTCGTTGAAGGCCTTGGCAGTATTAACTGCATCCTGACCAGTCATCGCATCGACCACGAAAAGAGTTTCGTTTGGATTAATGGTTTTTTTGATGTTTTCAATCTCAACCATCATTTCCTCGTCTACAGCCAGACGACCGGCGGTATCGACGATGATAAGATCTTTTCCCAGCTTTTTGGCATGATTGATACCATTTTGGGCAATTTCTACAGGATTTTTATTTCCTTCTTCTTTATATACATCAACCCCAATCTGCTCACCTAATACGCCCAACTGGTCAATCGCCGCCGGACGGTAAACATCACCCGCAATCAAGAGTGGATTTTTCCCTTTGCTCTTATAATATTTTGCCAATTTTCCAGTAAAAGTAGTTTTACCAGATCCTTGAAGTCCTGAAATAAGAATGACAGTTGGTGGGCTTTTAGCGATATTTACCGCCTCATTCGCCCCACCCATGAGTTTACTCAGTTCTTCATGGACAATCTTTACCATTAACTGTCCGGGAGAAACGGCAATTAAAACGTCTCTTCCTAACGCCTCTTCTTTAACCGTATTGGTAAAATCCTTGGCTACTTTATAGTTAACGTCAGCATCAATCAAGGCCCGTCGGATCTCCTTCAGCGTCTCTGCCACGTTCAACTCATTGATCCTTCCCTGTCCACGCAGTTTCTTAAAAGCCTGCTCTATATTAAATGATAAATTCTCAAACATATTATGCGGTAATATTTTAGTGTGACAAAATAAGGAATTCGGCGCTTATAAAGCAAAAGCTAATTGGAACAATTCAGGAATTAGCTATTGGCTGTTAGCTATTGGCCATTTGCTATTGGCCATTTGCCTTTAGCTTTTAGCCAATAGCTAACAGCCAACAGCTAACAGCCAACAGCCAATAGCTCATTATCTTATCAATGTTACGGTTCCTCTTCTTTCATAATCAAGCCCATTTTCTCCAATTCCATCAATCACATAAACATACACTCCTTCCGGAAGGGCAGCTCCTTTATATCTTCCATCCCATCGGAAATCCTTATTGCTGGCCTCGTAGATTTTTTGTCCCCATCGGCTGTAGATTCTGATATTAAGGGATTGAATGCCATAATACCCGACCAGGAACAAATCGTTATTTCCATCGCCATTGGGAGTAAATCCACTGGGTACGTGCAGCGTTACATTTTCGAGTAAAATGGTTTGACTCGCAGTATCCGGGCAACCCTGCCCTGAATAAGCAATTAAGGTAATAGTATATTGACCTGCGACGGGATAATCATGCGTGGGATGTTCTTCATCACTTCCCTGACCAAATCCAAAATCCCAGGAATAAGACGCTGCTCCTGTTGTGAGGTTGGTGAAGTTAACAACCCTTGGAGAGAATCCTGGTCCTGGTTCTACAATAAAATCTGCTTCGGGATAGTCAAAAAACAAATCAACTGTCAGAGAATCAGGAATGCCTTCACATTGACCAATAAATGCAGTGGCATAATAGGTTGTTGGCTGATCCGGAACAATGGAAATGGATGCAGTTGTTTCTCCTGTACTCCATATATAGGAATCACCTCCTGAAGCAGTTAATACAATGCTTCCCCCTACACAAATTTGATTAATCCCATCGATCTCGGTAATGGGTCTGGGTACAACCTCAACCTCAACGGAATCCCGATTGCGACAGCCGTTCATATCTGTTCCTTCCACAATATAAAGAGTTGTTGAAGAAGGCGTCGCCACGGGATTGGCAATATTGGGATTAGAAAGGGTTCCGGCAGGTCCCCAGACATAACTTACTGCACCTGCAACCAGCAGGTCATAAGACTCTCCCTGACATATCGTTTCATCCTCATTAGCCTGCACAGATGGCAAAGGATGTACTACCAATGTCATGTCATCGGTATCCTGACATCCACTACTATTAAAAACAGTAACAGAATAAGTGGTCGTTACAGAAGGAGTAGCCACAGGGTTGGGAATGGTGGTATCAGAAAGACCTGCAGATGGAGTCCAAAGATAAGAGAGGCCTCCCTGAGCCCGGAGATTGACATTTCCCCCAAAGCACATTTCAAGGTCTTCCCCCGCATCTGCTACGGGATTTGCTCTAACCTCTACCAACACATTTTTGGTACTGATACAGCCATTGGCACTGGTCGCGGTAACTGTATAAGTGGTTGTTATCTGGGGAGTAGCTGTTGGGCTGGCAATATTGACATTATCAAGGCTTCCATTATCAGGCTCCCATTGCCAGGAAACACCGTTCGAGGAAAGTAATACGATACTGTTTCCATCACAAACAAAAGTATCTTCCAGGGTAAATACCTCAAATACTTCAATTTCAACGGAATCCAGGTCTTCACATCCAATGGCATTTACGGATCTTACATAAAACATCGTTGTCGTATCCAGATTGGTGACAGATGGATTTTGAAGGTTAGGATTACTGATATTGGCTGTTGGAAAAGAAGTCCAGAAATAGCTGACTCCTCCATTGGAAGTAGCTCCGAGATTGGTTGTTCCCCCACGACAAATAATCGTATCATTTCTTGCCTGAACTTCAAAGGAGGTATCGACGGTAAGTAAAACAGAATCCCTGGCACGACATCCCTGTACATCTGTGAGCGTCAGGTAAATATACCCTGTGTTGATCCCTACGGCAGATACCTGACTTGTATTGGCAGGAGAAATAATTCCATTTCCACTCCATTGATAAGCCGCGCCGGTTGTAATGGAAGAAAGGGTAATGGTATCTCCTGCACATAAGGTTACATCCGGGCCTGCATCTACGGTAGGAGGCGGAAATACAATGATAGAACGGTAAGTTGTATCAGAAATATTACAGGAAGTTGGATCGGTAATAATCAGCATAACCTCATACGTTCCTGCATTTTGGAAAACATGGGTCGGCTCAAATTGTGTGGAAGAAGAACCATCATCAAAATCCCAGAAATAGGAAATGGGACCCGGGTTCACTCCGACAAAACTGGTATTGTCAAAATTGACAGTCAGCGGCGCACAGCCCTGAGTTTGTACGATAGGCACATTATTGGTGTCCAAAGGCTGGAAATCTGCTTCAATTCCCGAAAGATCAAAATCCATTTTAAAAATGGCCAGGTTACATCCGTTGGCAGAACCTGTACTTCCGTTGGCTCCATTGGTAGTGCTCCAAACGCTGGAAGGCTGAGCGGGGAAAGACGAATTTCCCCAACATCCTGCACAAACAGCATGATAGACAACTCCATTTTTATCAAATCTACTGGTTCCTCCATCCACATGGTCTCCGGCAGAACCAGCGACATATCCTCCCATATAAGAACCATAAACCAGCGATTCCGCATTTCGGCTTAAGACAATCATATAAAAATCACTGGCATCAATTCCCGGACTTGCATCCAGGGCGTCAGCGGTAATTGGCATTCCATTGACATTACCTCCTGCATTGGAATTGGTAGAACCTCCCCAACCGGAAACATAAATATTCCCACACCTGTCAACCAGCATCGCAGTGGGAGAAATGTTGGGTTCATTGGCATTGACCGAACCAAAAACTGTCGAGAAAATAGGAGAAGAAAGGTTAGGTTCTAATTTGGTAATAAACTGTTTCGCATTATTGTTTGAATAAATGAAGCCTGAAGGCCCGGGAATAACGGGATAG
This sequence comes from Bacteroidota bacterium, assembly GCA_020438265.1. Lineage (GTDB taxonomy): Bacteria > Bacteroidota > Bacteroidia > J057 > J057 > JAGQVA01. Next base: position 5,725 of record JAGQVA010000047.1, on the reverse strand, counting down.
GAGCCTCTGGTTTGTCCACAGACATATACATTAAAATCTTTATCAAGGTCTAACAAATATGCCTGATCGTATGCCGAAGTACCGAGAAAGGTACTATTAATCATAGCAGTTCCATCGCTATTGAGTTTGGTTACAAAACCGTCGGCATTTCCTCCGCCGTAACTTGTATTATTGGTATTAACCGGGAAATTGCTGCTACTGGTCCCCCCGGCAACATATACATTATCCTGGTCGTCAACCTTTAAGGTATAAGCAGCATCTTCTCCAGACCCCCCCAGGAAAGTAGCCCAGGTAATGTTTGTCAAATTCGAATCCATCTCAAAAATTACCCCATCTTGCCCTCCTGCATTAAAATTTCTGTAAGCATTATTGGGAACAGGAAAATTCAAAGATCTTGTTTGAGCTGCAACCAACGGGTCTCCGTCCTTGTCCAAAATAATTTCCCCTCTGGCATCATCCCCATAATTGTATTTGGGAATGGGGAAATTGGTAAATCCTGTTGCTCCGTTTACCCCATCTTCCGCAGATCCTCCCACAAAAGTAGAAGCTAAAAGGCCCCCGGTATTGCTGATTTTTGCTACGAAAATATCGTAGTTTCCATTAAGTGTCTGGTCATAAGCTCCGTTAGTGGTTGGGAAATTTCCGGAATTGGTACGGCCATAAACAAATAATCTCCCTTGAGCATCAACAATCAGACTATGCGGCTGTTCATCCAACGTTCCTCCCAGATAGGTTGAAAAAAGCAAATTTGAACCACTTGGATTAAACTTGGAAAGGGTAACATCCGTTGTTCCTCCCTGAAAAGTGGTTTGATATGCTCCTGTGATAGTTGGGTATCCATTATTAAAAGCACTGGAATAGATAATTCCGCCAGCGTAAGCATTCCCATCATCATCGTAGGTAGCTGTAAATCCCCAGTTGTCCGAAGACGAACCAGTATAGGTGGAAAAGACAAGTGTTGGATCAATGACCAATTCATAGTCAGGATTATATCCGTTTGGAAAATGATAGGTCAGTCGGTTCTTTTTGAGTTTGAATTGACATGCAACTTCTACTTTTCGTCCATTGATGTTCTGATAAGCAAGGGGAGGTAATTCAACCATATCTCTCAACGATGTCTCGATATGAAGATGCCCTTTTTGGAGAAACACCTTGTCAGCCCCTTCAAACTCAATAGAAATCTGGTCAGGATCGGCTCCCGGTTTGAGGATGAAATCATATTTGACAGCATCTCCCAGCCCATACAATCGCAAATCTGTTTGAGGATATATCTCACGATAGGTAAGCATGCCATGGAGAGGAACTTTCTCCGCCCATTTGGAAGGATCACTTCCAAAATAATAATTATGATATTCGGGATAAATCAGGCCCGGATCAATTACCGGGTCAGGATTGGCATTGGGGAAAGAAACCCGCATGGTATGGGATTTGAATAATTGTTCTTCCGGTGATCTTTCGCTGATCTCGGGCAGTCCGTGCCCTTCGTGAGGCTTTTCATAGAAATAGTAAGTCAGGCGATCTTTCTCTAAAAAGATATTTCCACCATTCATAACTACCAGATACTGAATGATTTCTTCCCACTGTCCTTTGTTTTGGATAAACCGAAGGTCACTATCCCCAAGGGAGGGATCTTTGATATCCGGACCGGATAATTCATCTGCGGTAAGAAAGGTGAGGCCCGCAATAATACCAATCAGAACGATGATGATAAAGGAGAAACGTAGATTCATAGAATTCAATTTTTGTAAAACTGACGTTTTGGGGAGTATAAAAGCTGCTGGTGGTATTCTTCGCTGTTTTGCATGTAAGCGAAGATATAAAGATTTTTAGTAAGAATTTAGCAATTAGGCATTGGCTTTTAGCTTTTGGCTGCATTTCCCAGTAATATTTAAGCTGATGGAAATCATGGGCTTTTTATTGAACTTTTATATAGATGAATGATTTATTTTTAATAAAAAAACTGGCCATAGCCAACAGTTGATTAGTTGCGCGTATCATTTTATGTTAGAACGAGCTAACACCATTATTTAGTTTGCTCCCTGAAATTTTGAAAGATGAGCTATTAATCCAGGCTTTGGTGGCAGCATTTGCTAAAGGCCAATGGCTAAAAGCCAACTTCTGGATATTTACTTATATTTTTTGTCATAAATAATTGATTTCCATTCTTATTTATTGCCATTTTTGTACTATGAAAAACCAATCTCAGACTCGTGAGAATTACCTGAAGTGTATCTTGAAGTATTCCTTACCCGGGAAGAAGGTATCTACCAATACCATTGCCCGGGATCTGGGCACCTCTGCGGCTTCGGTTACAGATATGCTGAAAAAATTGAAAGACGATAACCTTATTGTTTATGAAGCATATAAAGGGGCAAAACTGACTCCGGCGGGAAAAAAGATTGCGCTGAAAATCCTTAGAAAACATCGCCTGTGGGAAGTTTTTCTGGTTGAGCGCCTTAATTTTTCCTGGGATAACATTCATGAGATTGCCGAACAACTGGAACATATTGATTCTCCTGAACTCATTCGGGCACTGGACAAATTTTTGGATTATCCTAAATTTGATCCGCATGGAGATCCCATTCCTTCTGAATCCGGTGAAATTGAAAAACGTGATACAATCGTACTGTCAGATGTACCGGATGGAAGTGAAGTGGTCATTGCCAGTGTAAAACGTTCAGATACAGAGTTTTTGCAATACCTGGAAAAAGTTGGTCTTACCATTAACCGCAAATTAAGGGTGATTGAAAAGCTGGAATTTGATAAATCCGTGCAACTGGAGATAAACGGAGTACGGTCTGTCATTAGCGGGAATGTGGCTAAAAATCTGCTGGTTTTGCAGAGTGATTAGATCGTTTAGAATTTCAAAACCGGGAATTCATACGTATCTTGCAACCCTTTCAAAACGAGATTCGTTTATCACTTTTTATTTATTCCAGATGTCAATGAAAGGCCGAAATACAACAATCATTACCAACCGAAAAGCGCGTTTTGAGTATCAAATTGAAGAAAAATTTGAGGCGGGACTGGTATTGACAGGAACGGAAGTAAAGTCTCTGCGGCATGGAAAAGCAAGCCTTCAGGAAGCGTATTGTACCGTTCGCAGTGGTGAAGTCTTTGTAATAAATATGAATATTGCAGAGTATGAAATGGGTACTTATAATAACCACATCCCAACCCGTGAACGCAAACTTCTCCTTTCTAAAAAAGAAATAGCCAAACTGCAAAAAGGCCTGGAGCAAAAAGGACAAACCATTGTTCCCCTGAAGATGTTTTTTAACGATCGCAACCTGGTTAAACTGGAAATCGCCCTTGCCAAAGGGAAAAAAGTTGCTGATAAAAGAGACTCCATCAAAGACAGGGATACCAAACGTGAGATGGATAGACTGCAAAAGTATTAATTTCTCATTCCTATTTTATTTATTTTTCAAAAAAAGGGGATATAATTTGCTATTCTCCAAAATCCTGCCGTGTTTTGTTGCATCACCTACCTGATTTGGTAGTTGATTTATTAAGAAGAGGTGAGAGAACAGGCTCTGAGATCCTCTGGCAACCTTTCTGTACAAGGCAGAAAAAGGTGCCAAATCCTGCCCAATTCATGGGATAGATAAATTAATTATCAATTTTTCTTTTATGCAATTAGAATTAACGCGCAAGAATGACGCCTTTCATTTTGAGGTCCAGAATGAAAATGGCCATTTGGTTTCCATTGATGCTGGTCCAGGCATTGGAGGGCAGGATCTGGGATTTCGTTCCATGGAATTATTATTGGCTGGGCTGGCTGGTTGTAGCTCGATTGATATTCTTTTAATTCTCAAAAAACAAAGACAAATAGTCGAAGACTATAGGGTTGTGATTGAGGGAGAAAGGGCCACAGACCAGGTTCCAGCCGTTTTTACACACATTCATCTCAAGATTTTCCTGAAAGGAAAAATTGATTCTGACAAAGCAGAAAAAGCAGTCAAGCTGGCCATTGAAAAGTATTGCTCTGTGGCAAGTATGCTGCAAAAAACTGCCCGAATTACCTGGAACCTTTATATTAATACATAAATGGATATTACTGTAACAGAACTTAAAGACAAAATTGATCAGGGATACCTTCCGGTGATGATTGATGTGAGAGAACCTCATGAGTGGGATCGAGACGTACTTCCGCAAGCTAAAAAAATCTCTTTGGGAGATTTGCCGCAAAATCTGGAACAACTTGCTCAGTTTCAGGAGGAAGAAGTGGTGCTGATTTGCCGCTCAGGAAGACGAAGTGATAATGCTACCCGTTTTTTACAAGCCCGTGGATTTCTCAATGCCCGGAATCTTGCCGGAGGTATGCTGGCCTGGAAAAAGGAAATTGATCCTGCTTTTGATGTCTCTTAAATAGCCATTAATCGTTGGTTGTTAGCTCTTAGCCATATTACACAATTCGTTTTACGCTTAATTAAAAGACAATGTCAAATCATTTTGAAACTCAATCGATACGTACTCAACTGGAAAGATCCCAGCATCGCGAGCACGCAGTACCTCTTTACCTTACTTCCAGCTTTGTTTTTGAAGATGCTGAGCAAATGAGGGCAATGTTTGCCAATGAGGTAGAGGGCAATATTTACAGCCGTTTTTCGAATCCCAATACTTCCGAACTCATCGAAAAAATCTGCCTCCTCGAAGGAGCCGAAGATGGATTTGCGACTGCTACAGGGATGTCGGCGATTTTTACCACTCTTGCAGGGTTGTGCGCGAGTGGAGACCATATATTGGCTTGCCGTTCGGTGTTTGGTTCTACACATTCAATTTTAACCAAATTATTGCCCAAATGGAATATCAGCCATACCTATGCACCTGTCAACGATACCGAAAGTTGGGAATCACTGGTAAAGCCGGAAACCAAAATTTTGTTTGTGGAGACTCCTTCAAATCCTGCAGTTGATATTCTGGATTTACAATGGCTGGGTGAATTTTCCAAAAAACACAATCTGATTCTGATTGTAGACAACTGTTTTGCTACGCCTTATCTTCAGCAGCCGATCCAATTTGGCGCTGATGTTGTTTTACATTCCGCTACTAAATATCTCGATGGACAGGGAAGAGTACTGGGAGGAATTATAGCAGGGCGAGCTGACTTAATGGAAGAAATCCGCTTTTTTGCCCGCCACTCCGGACCAGCACTTTCTCCCTTTAATGCCTGGGTCATTTCCAAAAGCCTGGAAACCCTGGCCGTGCGCATGGATCGACACTGCGAAAATGCAATCCAGTTGGCCAAATGGCTGGAAGATCATCCCGATGTAGAGTTTGTCAAATATCCCTTTTTGCCTTCTCATCCCCAGTTTAAAGTGGCTTCTCGTCAGATGAAAAGAGGAGGAGGGATTGTTACTTTTGTTGTGAAAGGAGGAGTAGAACGTGGACGTAAGTTTTTGGATAACCTGAAAATGGCCTCATTAACTGCAAATTTGGGAGATAGCCGCACCATTGCAACACATCCTTCTTCAACCACGCATTCCAAACTTTCCGAAGAGGAACGTCAGGAAGTCGGGATTTTGCCGGGATTGATTCGAATTTCGGTTGGTCTGGAAGATATCCGGGATATTATTGGGGACATTGAGCAGGCATTGGTTGCTTCGGGCAGTTATATCACGGAAGAGGTTGTGTAGGAAGTGGGCCTGATTAATTGAATCAATCAAAACCCACTCCCTGAATCAGGGCAATCTCTTTGGATTATCATTAATGAATCCTGATA
>JAGQVA010000488.1 GCA_020438265.1 Bacteroidota bacterium | reverse complement strand
AAAACCCAAAATAAGCATGCCAAAAAAGATTTAATCAGGATACTTTTAGAATCATTGGTTAATGCCAAAATCATACTTTGTGCGGGGAAGTACATTCGAGATCTTCGGTTTTTATCAGTTTCTATTTTCATTCTAACAGCCATTATTCCAGTTTAAAACTTTTCGCAAAGTATCAAATCATACGCAAAAATGCTCCGATCACACCGAATTATAGCTATTTGGCCACAGATTCTGGTCAAACTGACCATTCTAACAGAAAGCCCAATTTCAAATAAGTGACAAATCGAATTCATTTCTTACGTTTTTGATATTTCCCGCTGAAATTAGCACAGTGTTTGATTATTTATACATCAAAGGAAAATACTTAAATACAATCCCTAACACCTGGCAATTACGATGAAGAATGGAATTATTTTCACTCTGCTATTTGTTCTAATTACGAATTTTCCACCGATACCACACCTGGCCGCTTATGCGAAAAACGTGGTTTATGCAGGCCAAATGGAATCAACCTTAAGGGTAAGCTTATCGCCCAATCCCTTTGTAAAAAACTTCTCGGTGGAAACTGACATGCAAGATCTGAGTTTGGAAGTCTTTACTCCCTCCGGGGATAAAATTCCCAGTACGATTTACCGCTACCATTCCAATGGCAAAATCAAGTACGAAACGGGTTCCGACCTCAGTTCAGGCATTTACTTGGTCCGGTTAAGTACCGACGATTACGCTGCCTTTTTCAAAATGATAAAGATTGATTAGTGCCTTCGGCACAGGAGAATTGGTTTTTTCCCACATAGCTACATAGTTAGTTTTGGAAAAAAGAAGAAATCATTAGCTAATCAAGATGGTTTCTACTATGTCTTCTTTCTTCTAAATATTGGCTACATGGCTATGTGGTAAAAATAATCCAATCCATGCCGCAGGCACTAATCGCAGCGTAAATCGCACTTTCACTCAATTATTTTTAGCAAGCAGGGAGGTGGTTCTGGTTAGGTTTATTCTGTATCTTTACAGAAAAACGAAACCAGTGAAAAAAAGAAACCATCTTTTCCTGCTTTTTTTTATGGCTCCAATTATGTTTTGGAGCTGCCAACAGAATCAATATCCATCACGAATTAACATCGATGAAGATATTTATCTATCTGATGAAGGCAAGGAGAAAATAGAAAAATATCTATCTGGCCTCGAAGCACAATCGGCTTCTCTCGACAAAGAATCTTACCTGGATTATGAAATTTTTCTAACTGTCGAAAACAGCCGCAAAATGGCGGAAAGTCAGTCTGACAAACAGGACTGGATTTCCCAAACCCTGGCAAGGGTGATTACTGACGCTCTCGTTTATCCCGACGATGGAATGACTCTGAATGTCAAGTTTAACCAAAAACAAACCCAAGACAGGAATTACATTTATTCCATCGATTCGATTCTCTTAGTTAATTCTCTTACTCACAATTTACCCGGAGATGCTTTTCAATCCCAACTGGAAAAAGCGCAGGTTGCTTATCAGAATTTTGATTTTGAAGAAACCATCGGGCACCTGAATAATGTCATTGACTATCATCCCGAATGGGTAGAAGCACTGGAACTAAGAGCTCAGGCTTTTACAGAAATGGAAGAATACGAATATGCACGGGAGGACTATGAGACCTTAAAATCACTCAATGATTCCAACTACAGGTATTATTACCGACTGGCTGAGGTGGGTTTTGCGATGAATTTATATGCTTTTGCTCAGGAAAAGCTCGATACGGTGATTATGCTTACCGACTCTATGAATACAGCCACTTTTATTCTGAAAGGCAATATTGCAATGGAAAACCTGGAAATGGACCAGGCTGAGATATATTTTCATAAAGCCGTTGAACTGGCTCCTGAGACTCAGGAAGTCTGGCTGGCACGAAGAGAGTATTACCTCAAAAAAGACGATGACATAAACGCTTGTCATGACCTGATAGAAGCGTCAAAGCTGGGTCCACTTTCACAGGAAGAAAGCCTTGCTTTGAAGATTTGTGCGATTTATGAGCAGCCGTAAGTAATCGTATTGCATTTTATTTTCCTCGAAGATTAACAAATTAGTCATGTTGAAGCTATTAAGATATTGTAATAAAAATTCTCTGAAGCTGATTTTCCTCCTTGTAGAACCCCCTCGCACTAACCATGCCCCCTCAAGAGGTGGGCTCCCGACGGGCCAAGGCATTCGCCTCACAAAGTTTCTACCTTCGGTATATCGATTCCTAAGCTGCATAGCTTGGCCTTGCGGGAGCCCACCTCTTGAGGGGGCGGTGCCTGTGTGCGGGGGTAATAAAAGAGAAATAAAAGAAATTTATCGTACCCCGATTCTCCTTTTCCTATTCCTCCTCCTGGTTTCCCCGGCCATTTCCCAAAATCAACTACCCAATGATTACCTCAGTGCCGATTTTCATAAAGATCGTCGGGAAGCACTGAGAAATTTACTTCCTCCCAATTCGATGGCTGTCTTTTTTGCCAATCCCATCCGCAATCGCGCCAATGATGTCGATTATGTGTATCACCAGAATCCTGATTTTTATTATCTGACGGGGTTTCGGGAACCGGAAGCAGTACTGGTTATTTTTTCTTCACCAACTGACATAGGTGGCTCAACTTGTAATGAAATTATTTATATCAGAGAGAAAAATGCCACTGCTGAAATGTGGACAGGGCGAAGATCCGGACTGGAAAAAGCAGAAAAAACACTTGGAATATCTTGCGTGAAACTCAATAAAGCATTTGCCGAGCTAAATTTAGATCCTGAACAATTTGATAAAATTCTTTTCCTCCCTTTCAGAAATGATGAAAGAGATGGCGGATCAAAAACGGATCTGGCGAGTTTAAAAGCCCAATTCAAAGAAATGATCCAGTATCCGGAGAATTTTAACACCCGGCGTTATCAACTTTATGAATTAATGAAAACCACTGACCTGGAAAACAGCGCAAATGTTGCCCAGGTTATCGATCGGTATTTTAATTTTGGTCCCCAACCATCTTCAGATGATCCGTTGGAATTGTATCGAAATGCAAAATCTGATTTGGAAAGAAAAACAATCATAGAAGAGCTCCCTCCTACGAATATCGATGCTTCTGCTCTGGGTTATATGATGGGTCAATTAAGAGAAATCAAGACCCCTGAAGAAATGGCACTTTTAAGAAAAGCCATTAATATATCTGCTGTTGCTCAGACAGAAGTGATGAAGGCCATGCACCCAGACATGTCTGAATTGGAAGTTCAGGGTATTCACGAATTTGTGTATAAAAAATATGGGGCAGAATATGAAGGATATCCTTCCATCGTTGGCGCAGGTGAAAATGGCTGTATTTTGCATTATATCGACAATCTTGAGCAGAAATTGGATAATGATCTGGTTTTGATGGATGTTGGGGCAGAATACCATGGTTATACCGCAGACGTAACCCGCACAATTCCTGCCAACGGAAAATTTTCACCTGAACAAAAAAAAATCTATCAAATCGTACTGGAAGCGCAGGAAGCCGCCTTTGAAAAGTGTAAACCGGGAAGCGGATTTAGTGAGCCACACATAGCTGCTCAACAGGTAATCAATAAAGGGTTGGCAGAACTGGGAATTATTAAAAAAGGGGAATATCACTCCTATTTCCCACACGGAACTTCTCATTATTTGGGTTTAGATGTTCATGATCGCGGAAATTACGGTCCATTGGCACAGAATATGGTAATTACAGTAGAACCAGGAATTTATATTCCTCATGGAAGTCCCTGCGATGAAAAATGGTGGGGAATTGCTGTGCGAATTGAAGACGATGTCTTGATCACTGCCGACGGGTATGAAAATCTGTCCCGATTTGCCCCAAGGAAGGCAGAGGAGATAGAATCACTGATGGCGAAGCCCAGTCCACTGGATGATTTTATCTTGCCAAATCTGGAAGAGATTGACAGATCGGATGAATAGACTTGGTCTTTTAATGAGGTTTTTGCTAATATTGTCGCCTGATTTTGCAGGCCAAATTAAAAAATCATGTTTATTCACGCCTTAGCGCATTATTTACCCGAAACAGTTGTTCCTAATTCTTACTTCAAAGATGTAAATGGATTAGACGACGAATGGATTGAAACCCGAACCGGCATTAAAGAACGAAGAAAAGCCGGTCCCGATGAAAACACCAATACGATGGCTTTGGAAGCTGTCAGCCGAGCTCTGGAGAAAATTCAATTTCCACAAGAAGAAATAGATTTAATCGTAGGAGCGACTTATTCTCCTTACGATACAGTTGCTACTGTGGCCCATGCGGTACAGGGTCTCGTTGGTATTAATCATATTCCGGTAGTATCCATTTCCGCAGCTTGTTCCTCCTTTCTCAACGCGGTAGAGATTGTTGAAGGATATTTTGCTGCCGGAAAAGCCTCAAAAGCTCTGGTGCTGGTTTCCGAGCACAATACAGCTTATTCCAATGAATCTGATAAAGTAGCAGGTCACCTTTGGGGTGATGGAGCTGCGGCGGTATTTATTACCAAGGAAAAAATTTCTGACTCAGATTTAAAAATTATAGAGATCAATACTGGCGGAGCCGCTAATGTTGGCAAAGGGCTGGAAGGAGTTGTACTCAGACCCTGGGACGGAGGAATCATCATGCCTCACGGACGCGATGTATTCATCCATGCCTGTCAGTATATGGCTAAAACCAGCAAAGATATTCTGGAGAAAAATAACTATTCCCTGGATGACCTGACGTATTTTATTCCTCATCAGGCCAATCATCGCATCAGTAAGAATGTGGCTGAACAATTGGATTTGCCTATGGAAAAAGTCGTTTCCAATAT
>JAGQVA010000487.1 GCA_020438265.1 Bacteroidota bacterium | reverse complement strand
AAAAGAAAAATCAGGATTGCTGCCGGCGGTCTTCAGGCAGTCTACAGATTGGCGTTCCTACTCAATCCTTTCAAATTCGGCTGGCTTTCCTTCCAGTATATCTCTCATCGTGTCTTGCGATGGACCCTGGCACCATTGGGTTTAATGCTCATGTTTGTAACAAATTTTCCTTTGGCAATCTATTCAGGGGCTTTCTACCAATTATTTCTCATCGGGCAAATCCTGTTTTATGCTATCGCTCTGGCGGGTCATTTTCTTCAAAAAAAACATATTCGCATCAAAGGTTTTTTTATCCCTTATTATTTTTTGGTGATGAATTATGCTGTCTTTGCAGGAGCCATCAGACTTCTGAGAAAAAAACAAAATGTTTTGTGGGAGCGCAGTAAGAGGCGAAAAGTTACCTGATGGGGATTCCGTAAAAAAATCCCGTTTTATAACAAAATTTCTCATAAATTGGTTAAGAACTTCAAAACGGGTATACGTCAGATTTCTTCCAGACCATCGTTTTACCCCATCGCACAAGCCACATCCCCTCAAGAAGGGATTCCCGCTGGGCCAGGCCATACATCCTGCCGCAGGCAGAACCTTTTCCAGGCGAATGCCTAGAGCAATGCCCTGACCCGTGCGAGCCAACCTCTTGAGGGGGCGATGCCTGTGCGAGGGGGTTCTACAAGGGGCGAGAAATTTGACGTACCTCCCATCAAAAACTTAACTTATGAAACAAACATTAGTATTTTTATTCACTCTCTTCTGCTTAATCAATATTCAGGCACAGGGAGACGCCTTTCAAACGAAAAAAGGAGATTTAACAGTTCACCCGATTCTTCACGCAACAATGGTTCTGGAGTGGGATGGCAAAACGATTTTTGTTGATCCGTATGGAGGTGCAGAAAGACTGGCAGATTTTGGAGATCCGGACATCGTTATCATTACCGATATTCACGGCGACCACATGAACAAGGAAACGCTGGAAGCTTTAAACCTGACAAATACGGATCTGATTGCTCCCAAAGCTGTGGTCGATGAATTGGCTGGAATCACATTCCGCAAAACCTATGAAATCGCCAATGGCAAAAAAGCCAAAGTGCAGGGAATTAAAGCCAGGGCAATCCCTATGTATAACCTCCCAGAAACCCCTGATTCACGTCATCCCAAAGGACGAGGAAACGGATATGTGCTCGATTTTGCAAAAACTACGGTTTACCTCTCTGGCGATACAGAAGACATTCCCGAAATGCGTAGTTTGAAGAAAATCAATATTGCCTTCGTTTGTATGAATCTGCCTTACACCATGGACGAAGAACAGGCTGCTTCAGCTGTAGCAGAATTCAAACCAGACGTGGTTTTCCCTTATCACTATCGCGGCGGCGGTGGAAAACTCAGTGATTTGGAGAAGTTTAAATCGCTGGTAAATGCAGGAGGAGTAGAAACTCAGGTGAGGATTAGAGACTGGTATAAGGAGTAGATTGTAAATATGAATTTCTGCACCGTAGGTCAGAAAATGGTAGGTTAGTACGCAATATGCTGTCACCCTGAGCGAAGTCAGCGAAGCGAAGGGCCTTAGTACTGAAAAACGCTCTCGTCTACTAAGACCCTTCGACTTCGCTCAGGGTGACAACCTTTTGGTTGATTAATGACGAACTTCGTTCTTTAATCACTGAGATGATTCCCAAAAACACTATGTAGTAAAAAATATCCCCCTATATCCGATTCACCGGGCTAGTCGTAGCCGCTTTAACGATTTGTACACTAATGACCACCAAACTTAAAGTAAACAGACAAATGATTGCCACAACAAATCCTTCCCATTGCAGATCAATATGATAGGCGAAATTTTCCAGCCAACTCTTCATAAACATATATGCTAATGGAATCCCCAGAACAATCGCAACTGAAATGAGCATTAAGTAATCTCTGGACAAGAGGTAGAACAGAGCTCTGGGAGGTGCGCCCAAAATCTTCCGAATGCTGATTTCCCGTTTTCGTTGTTCAATGGAAAAGGTCGTTAATCCTAATAAACCCAAACAGGAAATAATGATTGCCAACCCTGCAAAGTATAGGGATAATTTTTCGACCCTTCCTTCAGTGATATATTTCTGTTGGTAATCCTGATCATGGAAAGTGTATTCAAAGGGGTAACCGGGGTTAAACTGGGTGTATAATTCTCCTAATTTACTTAATGATTCTTCCTGATGCTGAGCCTCGATCTTGACCACAATTCGGGTAGCAAATTCGCTGAAGGTGAATATATTGGGACGAATGTTGTCATGGAGAGAATGATAATGGAAATCCTCTGTTACACCAATAATTTCGTATTCTTCATCTCCCATGGTAATGATGCTGCCAATGGGATTTTCCAGGCCCGTTTTCTTCCAGGCGGTTTCATTCAGAATGACCTTATTATTCTCGTTGCCAAACTCTCTGGAAAAAGTCCGGCCAAAAAGCATGGGGATTTCCAAAAGCTCCAGGATATCATAATAGGCGGAACCCTGGTCAAACCAGATTTGGGTTTCCGGGTCTTTGCCTTGCCATTGCAGATCTGGCCGCGATCGTTGAGCACCAAATAATGCATGAGTTATGCCCGAGGCGTTGACGATACCGGGAAGCTTTTTGGTTTCTTCAATGAAAGTGATGCGCTGATTTCGATCAAATCCCTGGGTACTAAGGCTGATGATCTGATCTTTATTATAGCCAAGTTCTTTGGTTTTGAGAAAACTGACCTGTTGGTGAATGATTAATACAGCCACAATAAGTATCATGGATATAGAAAACTGAAAAACGACTAATCCCTTTCTTAGCCATTTATCGCGAAAAGTTCCTCTGAATTTACCATTCAAAATCAGAACAGGACTAAAGCCGGATAAATAAAGAGCTGGATAAATGCCGGATAGCAGGCCGCTGATAAAAATGATCGCACTTACCGTCAAAATAAATGACAGATCAGGATTCAGAAAGATCTCTTTACCCGTCATCATCCGAAATTCCGGAAGAAAGCCAATGACGAAACAAAGGGCGATTGCTCCAGCAAAAATATTCATCAATATTGCTTCACTGAAATGCTGCAATATCAGGGGGGCTCTACCCGAACCAATCACTTTTTTGATTCCCATTTCCTTCATCCTGGTAGAGGCCCGGGCGGTGCTGAAGTTCATAAAATTGATGCAGGCTACAATGAGAATCAGGATTGCCAGGAAAGTGAATAATTTTACGTAAATAATCCTTCCTCCCTGAGCTTTCCCATTTTCATAGTGATTGTACAAGTAATAAGAAGCAAAGGGAATCAGAAAGGGAAAGTCGCTTTCTATCTCATAGTTTTCAGTAAGAAAATCCTGGATTTTTGCCTGAACTACGGTGATATCAGCTTCCGGGGTAAGTTTGAAAAATGTCCGGGCATTGCGCTGGCCTCGTTCTATTCTTTCTCTGAATCGGGTTTCAAACACATCGAAGGAAACGACATAATCAAACTGCTCTGATGAATTCAAAGGTAAATCCTGAAAAACGCCCGTAATTTCCAAACTTTCATGATGGGTATACCAGTTCCAGTCTATCGATTTTCCGACCACATCGGTAGATTTGAACAAAATCATCGCTGTTTTCTCTGAGATAACAATGCTTTTGGGTTTGGATAAAACGGTCCCGGGATCACCGCTGATTAATGGGTAAGAGAAAAAATCAAAGAATTTTTCGGTGGCAAATTCTCCTTTGAAGGGAATAAAATCATCTTCTTTGGAAAGATATGAGTCAAGAGTGCCCCAGGAGCTATTCACACAGGCTTCTATTTCCGGGATAGCCTCTGTAAGGCGATTTGCTTGCAGACTTGAGGAGTTGAGTAACGTTTCATTTCCATTATTGTCAGAAACATAACGGTATAATAGCGACTCATTTTCATGAAATGTATCTACACTATACTCATAATTAACCCAAAGGTAGATAAAAAGGGCACAAATAAGACCACTGGTCAGCCCAATAAGGTTGATCAAAAAAGTAAGCTTATGGCGCTGAAAATTTCTGAGAGAGATGATAATATTGTGTTTGAACATACCTGCATGATAAGAGGGAAGATGAATGAATTTTTTGATAATCCCGGGACGAAAAAGTTTAATGACTTCAAGCATAAACACGTACCGGGCTTTGGAGAGACCTTTTTTCTCGATATTATTTTCAAATATTTCGAGCAGATCTCCTTCCAGATAGGGTAGGAGGTCCGGGGTACAAAACCACCTGAAAAACCGCAAAAAGAGTTTGGGAGGGACGTTTTTCATACTAAAGAATTTTGAGATCCAGGACTACCTGTGGAATAGCGTTCCACAACTGATTTCGCAATTCTTTTTTGATTTCCAGGGCATTTTTCCCCACTGCGGTAATTTCATAGAAGAGTTTTGGCCTTCCTCCTCTTTTGCTATTGGACTCTCCTTCTGTGGACTTTAGATAATCCTTTTGTTCCAGTCTTTTTAAGGCCGTTTGCAGTGCTCCGACACTCACTTTGCGATTGAGCCGGGTTTCCATATCATCTTTGATCGATACGCCATAGGCCTTTCCGTGGAGGACGGCGACGGTAAGCATAACTACCTCTTCAAATTCACTTAATTGGTATTTACCCATGGTTAATTCCTTTTTGTAGTATTGCAAATTAAGGAAGTATTTATGTAGATTCCTAATTGTAGTGTTGGAGTTTCTTCCTACTTTTTTTGGCTTTTAGCTCTTCACGTTTTTCGGAAACAATTAGCCTCACAACAGAAATATAGGTCTACAAATGGTACCCAAATTATTTTTTGCCGAAGGCTTTAACAAGGATTGTCACCCTGAGCGTAGTCGA
>JAGQVA010000486.1 GCA_020438265.1 Bacteroidota bacterium | reverse complement strand
AAGCATTAATTCTCATACCATAAACACAAGTACGCCCCGAGGTTGGTTTCAGCCAGGGGCGTTTTTTTTATATGCTCTAAACACGGAAATCCTCTGGATTTGCCATAATTTTCAATCAAATGGGGAGCTTATTGGGTTTGCTTCGGAGAAGTTTGGTGGAATGGGTAATTTGGTTGTTGTTAACGCTATTTCCTGATAACTTCAAATGGTAATGAATCCCAATAAAAATCTACTCAAAAACTCCCTCATATTCACTTTATTAGCCCTCCCGATTCTCTCTCATTCCCAAACCGACCAAATCTACCTCAAAGACGGAGGCACCATGAGCGGGCTCATTTTGGAAGAAATTCCATTCGAATACCTGAAAATCCAATTTCCCGATTTTGAATTAATTACCGTACTGGACGAAGACATTGATGACGTATACCGGCCCATCGCAATTAAGGGTTTTTGGGATGTTATTTACTCCAAAAACGGGGGCATACTACGCGGATTTATTACCGAATATTATCGTAACGATCGGCTGGTAATAGAAAATGAAAGAGGAGACCTTCTGGAATTCCCTATGGCTGAAATCCGGAAAATAACCAAGGAACGTACCCCTGAAGGGGAAGTGGCAAAAAAAAGTACCATTGGCGCAAGGAAAGCAAGAAACGCTGAAAGAAAGTCGCAAAAATCCCGGAACTACGGTTTTACTTTGTACTTTGCTGAAATGGGAGGAATGCTGGTAACCGATCAGGGAGGAGTAAAATATCCCGGTGTTTTTTTTAATCAAATTCTCTCCTATCAGTTTAACGATCGTTTTGCTCTTGGAGGTGGAATAGGTTTTGATGGACTATATAATGTGGGAGGTAATGATCAGAATGATTTGGGAAGAGTCATTTTTGCAGATAGCAGATTGTATTTTTCACAACACAAACTGAGACCCTGGTTTGCGATGAGCGGAGGATATGATTGGTTTAGAGACGGATGGACAGCTTCCTCTGCAATGGGAGCAAATATTCCGATATTTAAAGGTATCAATATCAACCTTGGAGCAGGTTTGCGTATTCAAAAAATAGGCGATTCAAATAATATAAATAACCTGAGAGGGTTATTAGAAATGGTACAGTTTCGGATTGTGCTGGATTGAGGTGCCAATTTGGGAATCTGGAAAAATCCCGCTAAATTATTATAGCCTGAGCCACAAACATACATACCGAAGGCAAAATACTTCCCCATTTATTTTCACTTTTGAAAAAAGTGAAAATAAAACTAAAACAAAATGAAAAAATGAGCTTTAAACAAAGCTCATTTCTTAACATAGAAAAAGAGGTCGAAAAGGAACACTTCATGCCCCAAAAATTTTTGATACTCATCAGTATAACCTGGCTGATGGTATTTGTTTTACCTTGCCATGCGCAAATTGACGCGAAAACTCAGGAAAAGTATGCAGCGCTGAATCGCTATGTGAACTTTTCCAATGAGGGGATTCATATTCTCTGGGCTGTTCACCAGCGTCTGGAAACGCTTAATCAGGACATGAACGCCTATCTGATGTCTGAAGAAAAAACGCCTATTGTTTTTTCAATCACCGATGTCATTCACAATTTCAATTATTTTGGCGTTTTGCAGGGAGTGTGCGCCAAGTCTTATGCTGTAACAGATCCTCAGGTAAATATCCGCAAGTTGTATGAGGAGACTTCCAAACAAAACGCAAGCATTCCGCAGGAAACGTTGATTCAGTTAAATCGCCACCGGGATGATATGATGTATCTGCTGGTTGAACTTCTCAGCCTCTCGGATACGCTGGAAAAATATACCGCGAGACAACAATACACCACCGATGCTGAGATGCAGAAAGGGTACCGGATTCTTCGCCGCTGTGTCGAGATCTACAATGAGTTTCAGGTTGCAAAAAATAAATTAGCGGAACAGGTCAACCAAACTACTGGCCCGGCCATTCCCGAGCTCAAAGATCTTGAAGCAATCATTTATCATAGCAATCAGATAATTCTGGGAGTTCGTAGTGAGAATGGCGACCAAATTGTCAAACATATAAACCTGCTGGAAAAAGCCATTCAAACAGCCGAAGCCAATAAAGAATCCAATAAAGAAAATCTGAAAAAGCTGGGCCTTTATTATCATAAAGAAAACATGGGCTATACCAATATGATTCAATACGCCCAACAAATGATCACCCGAAGCAGGGAATTTTTTGAGCGCCCCATGCCCGATCCCGATTTTCGGATGTACCCGCAGAGTTATTATCATTATAACGAAAGATTACTGGCGCTTTACAACCACCATAAATACGGAATCATCGCCTATTACAATCGTTTTATCGGTTTCGCCAACATCACATTAGTCAAATATATTGAAGAAGCTCCGCTGTTCTACATGCTTTCTCCCCAAGACATTATCAAACAAAACCAGGAACTGGTAGCCGAAAAAGAAAGCAACCTCGAATTCGACGAAATCCCCAACATGGACGGCGCTGCTGCCAATAACCTCATTTTCCTGCTTGACGTTTCCGCCTCCATGGCAAAACCAGAGAAGCTCACATTATTAAAAGACGCTCTGCGCTATTTGCTTGGGCTTTTAAGACCGGAAGACTTCATTGCCATTGTTACGTACTCCGGAGATTCCCGCATCGTGCTCGACGCGACTTCAGCCCGCCAGGAGGAAACCATCCTTCAGGCGATCAATAGCATTCGCTCCAGTGGTCGCACCAACATTAAAAAAGGCATCCGCCAGGCTTATAAAGTTGCTGAAGACAACTTTATCCCCGGTGGGAATAATCGCATTATTCTAGCATCTGACGGAGCATTTGATATTACCGGTTCTATGTCCCGCACCGTAGAGAATAGTGCTAATCGAGATATTGTGCTGTCGGTTTTTCTCTTTGGGAAAAAAGAAGCGAGTCGCACTGCTGAGCAGTTACAAAAGTTATCCGAGATGGGGCAAGGGAATTATTTTCATATTACGCCGGAGAACGCGGAGAAGGTGTTGTTGAAGGAGGCTAAGGCGGTGCGAAAGCAGAGGTAAATTAACATTTGTTCTGTCATCTCTGCTAAATGAAAATCACTTCACCTTCCACTCAGGCTTCAAAATAATCAATTTCTCCCCAACCATTCCCTGTATCCACTCTCCGTTCTCATTTTGCAAATCTTCAGATTTGAAGGTTTCTATTTTTAATTTACCGGTTACTTCTACTTCTTTTCCCAGCATTTCCGTATCCCAGGAATCTATCCCTTCCAGATAATACACCTTACGTTCCGGGGTAAGGACGACTGCACCCGCTTTAGCGTTTTGCGCCTTGCCAAGAATGACAATAGGTTCGCCTTCGGAATTTCCATTTTGAGCATTTACGGTTAAAATAGAAAAGAAAAACAGGGCTGAAATCAGGTAGATCATAAGATTCTTATTTGTTTGAATGGAAGATCAGAAAAATTTAGAGAATTATCATCCTGTCTTCTTCAAACCACCAGAAATCGCATTCACCAACAATAATAATTTAGGTAATAACCGACCAGCCTCTTCCGGACTCGTCTCTTTCAGTGCTCTCCACTGATTGATATAATTGATTTGCATCTGGTGGAGTATATTTAAGCCTCCGCCTCTGAGTTTGACATTTTCCAACTGAGCGATTCGTCTTATAGCAGTCGGTTCGACCATAATTTGTTCGATTTCCCGTAAGCATTCCTCGTAATCCCCCAGAATCATTGCCATAAATTCCTCTCGTATGGATTCGTTGGGAACCAATTCTGCAAAGGATTTCATCACGGCTGGGTCAGCATTTAATAAATTGGTTTCAATTTGAATCAACTGGAACTTCATAAAAGGCCAGTGAATGGCAGCTTTTTGCAGCTTTTCCAGGGAATCGGGAATCTCTTCGGTCAATTGTTTGAGGGCAGCTCCTGTCCCAAACCAACCGGGTAAATTGAAGCGAGACTGACTCCAGCTAAATACCCAGGGAATAGACCGCAAATCAGTCAGGGATCTTTTTCCTGTCCTTCTGGCAGGGCGAGAACCGATTTTACTTTGTTCCAACACCTCAATGGGAGTAGCGTAATTATAGAACTCAATAAATCCTGGATGATCTAATAATTTGCGGTAATTCTGCCGAGAAATTGAAACCAAACTGTCCATGATTTCTGGCAGCGCTTCAGGATCTTCAGGTTCTGCTTGTAACCTGCTAATCATCGCCTGACGCGCACTACTGGAAATAAAAACTTCCAGGTTATAAGTGGCATTGATCAGGTTGGCGAACTGGTTGGCAATGGTTTCCCCCTGGACTGTCATCTTGATCTGCCCGCTTACCGAACCGGGAGGCATGCTCTCCAGAAAACGGTGAATTTTTCCCCCGCCACGGCTTATCGTTCCTCCTCTTCCGTGAAAGAAGCATAATTTTACGCCAGATTTATTACCAATGGAAGTCAGTTTTTGCTCAGCCTGATAGATATTCCATCGACTGGCCAGAATTCCTCCATCCTTATTACTATCACTGTAGCCCAGCATGACTTCCTGGCTATCAATCTGGTTTTCTTCTCGCCGTTTAACGGTAACCGGATGCTGGAGAAAAGCTTCCAAAATCTCTCCTCCTGCCTGTAAATCCTCAATCGTTTCCAGCAGAGGAACAACCGGAATCGAAGAATTCAACAGGTCTACTTCACGAAGGAATACATACACCATTAAGAGATCACTCACACTTCGCGTCATACTCACAATCAGAGAACCAATCCCTTCGGTACCATAACGATCTACATATTTCTTCAATTCACGATAGTACCCTAATAATTGATCCGCCTCTGGCCCGCAGGAAGTACCAGGAACGACAAACGGACGG
>JAGQVA010000485.1 GCA_020438265.1 Bacteroidota bacterium | reverse complement strand
CTGGTTGGGGTATTAGGAGCTGATTTTTAGGGAGTTATAAATAATCAGACCTTCCAGGTTTTGAAAACCTGGAAGGTCTGATATCATTCATTCAAACTCACATTAAGGCTCAATCACCCGATCAATAAAGTGAATCACACCATTTGTAGCCTGTACATCCATCAGGGTTGTTGCTATTGTATCGTTGACAATAACCTTCTCAATAGGGACATTAATGGCTATCTTCACGTTTGGCAAAAGGGTATTAAAAGATGTTCTTTCGAATAAGGAACTAAAGTCATTATATCTTTTATTACCATTGATAACAAGCCCCAGAACAATTTCCTTGATTTGTTCATCTGTTAAGTCATCAAGGTCAGTTACTCCTGGTTTATTGTCAAAATAGCGTTCAAATGCAGCGTTGAAAGGAGCAAATACTGTATATGGCCCTGATCCCTTAAAAATATTTTGGGCTCCGGCACGGTTAATCGCCTCCACGAAATGGCTAAACTCTTTATCGTTTTCCAGTATATCCATCATATTCGGAAGGGTGAGCATGTGGCTGACTTTGTGAATCATCCCGTTTCGGGCGCTGATATCTCCCCGGATAATTCTGGCAGAGGCATTAAACTTAAATGTTCCATTAAAATCATCCCGGTACATAACCAACGGATGATTACCTGGGGAAAGAGTTGAAGGCGTCAGAAAATATCCTGTACTGGTTTGAAAGATTGCCTCACTGGCAATCCCCTGCTCCATGTGATATAAAGCTGTTTCCTTTAATAGATTTTTAGGAACATCTGTTACGTCAGCATATCCTCCCTGGCTTAAAAACGAATCAACAGCTGAATTTCTGGGGGTTAACACTGTTATATATCCTTCTCCATTCAGGATATCAACCAGATCGGTATAATCAAGCACTTCCAGGAATCGTGAAAAATCGGAATCTGCCTGCATGGTTTCAATCACACTGGGTAGCTCAGGCGCTTTTTTACAGCCTAAAATTACCCCAAATAACATCGCAATAATGAGTAATCGTTTATAATCTTTCATATTATTTTTTTGTAGTAAACGAGTAAAGATCTGTATAAAGCTGCTTGCCTATACAGATCTTTCGCAAATTTAGGGCATTTTTAAGGACAGGAAACTAAAAATGGAAATTTATTCCCAGTTGCGGGCGAGGAAGCCCCAGATTGGTTCCGAGGGTACTGACATTAAACAAAGCACTGGAAAGCTCCAGGCTCATCCGGCCTTTTCCCGGGCGAAAAGCCACACCATAACTTCCCTGAAAATAAGGTATCGCTATTTTCTCATAATTGGCGCTCGGTGTACTTCTCCAGCCCTGGGATACACCTCCTTCCGCTTCAAAAAAAGCTCGCCATGCACCTTTTCCCAAATAATAACGGGTATAGAGAGCCATATTGGGGACATTTACTTTCAATTGATCGTCTGAAGTGTATAATTGAAGGTGAGACTTAACCCCAACCTGCCAGCGATCTTTCACAAAATAACCGACCCGTAAGGTATTTGAAAAGGCGTCTTCCACCACGCTGCTTCCATTACTATCAAATAAACCTGCTTTTCCATAGCTCGGGCTTACACTTATCATAAACTCTCCTTTTTTATAAAATTTTTCAGTTCTGTCCTGAGCAGAAAGATGCAAACACAGAAAACCCATTACCATTAAGATCATTAATCGTTTCATAAAAAATACTTGTTTAAAAATGAAAATTTGAGAAAGGCTGAATTAGAAATAATCCAGCCGAAAAATAATAATAAAGCCTTATGGGTGGTTTTTCAAACCTTTCAGGTTTCAGGTATGTGTTTAGCCTCTTTGTTACGCCGAATGGCGAAATCCCGTAGGGATTTGTGGGTAGCCCGACGAGCAACCCTATCTTTTGCGCGCCTTGAGGCGCGCTGGTAAGGGGGTTGGGAAACACAAAGTTTCTACCCATGTGTAATCCCTACGGGATTTTTGCCTTCAGGCAATGAATAAAAACGCTAAACACATACGTTTCAGAAACCTGGAAGATTTATGCCTTACAATACCTAGAAGATTCCCGGTCGAATTTAGTTGCACCATCGAAAAACTTTTTTCTACCTTTAAATCGTGGAAAAAGAAATTCTCACACAAAAAATTAAAGCCGCTGGCTATGAGCTCGGATTTGACATGGTCGGAGTTTCAGAAGCAACTTTCCTGAAAGAAGAAGCCCGCGACCTGGAACAATGGCTCCGGGAAGGCAAACATGGAAAGATGGCTTACATGGAAAATTATTTTGACAAAAGGGTAGATCCCCGGCTGCTAGTCGAAGGGGCACAATCAGTCATCAGTCTGATTCATAATTATTTTCCGGAAACTGAGGATTGTCAGCCCAAAAATGCTCCGAAAATTTCCACTTATGCATGGGGGGAAGACTACCACAAAGTCCTCAAACGCAAATTATATCAACTTTTCACACAGATTCAGGCATGGGTAGGGGCGGAAGTTCCAGGAAGGGTATTTGTCGATTCGGCCCCTGTTATGGACAAAGCCTGGGCAAAAAGATCCGGCTTAGGATGGATCGGCAAACACACCAATCTCATCACTCCCAAAAGGGGTTCGTGGTTTTTTATTGGTGAAATTATTCTTGACCTTGAGCTGGTTTATGATGGCCCTGTTAAGGATCACTGTGGCACTTGTACCCGATGTATAGATGCCTGTCCGACTGATGCCCTTTCTCCCTATCAGATTGATGCAAACAAATGCATTTCTTATCTGACGATTGAACTCAAAGAAGAAATACATGAAAGTTTTTCCGGGAAGATGGAAGGCTGGGCCTATGGGTGTGATATCTGTCAGGAAGTTTGCCCCTGGAACCGTTTTTCAACTCCCCATCCGGGAGGAGAGTTTAAACCGCTCAGCCATATTTCTTCCCTTACCCAAAATGACTGGGAAGAAATCACTGAAAAGATGTTTAAAAAGCTGACAAAAAAATCTGCGATGAACCGGGTAAAATGGGAGAAGTTTCGGGGGAATATTCAGTTTTTGGCTGAAGACAGGTAATATCAGGTATAAAAAGTCAGAGATCAGAAATCATATTTAAGAAGTGATAAGTCCTTTTTCCTTCTGGCTTCTCTAATCTGACTTATGACTTTTTTATCTCTTATTCTGCTTCATGACTACTACCCCTGACCCGATTTCGAATCACCCCAGCCCCAGAATTGCCTCTTTCACAATAATAAATCCGGACATCAGAAGGAGTAACACCCCAAATCCCCTTTTGAGTTTTGCGCCTTCAACAAATTTGCTCAGACTGGTCCCAAAAATAATACCCGTAATCATACACCCAACTAAAGCAAACAGGAAAGTCCATTCGATTTCTCCTCCCATTCGAATCGCATCCCCAAAAGCAAAACTCAACAAGGACTTAAAGGCAATGACAAATAAAGAAGTCCCGATTGCCGACCGAATCTCCATACCAATCATCAAAACCAGCATGGGAACGACCAGCACGCCACCTCCTGCTCCAACCAGTCCGGAGATAATTCCTATGGCAAAACTCAGACCTATAATCAGGGAAGAATTATAAGTTTTGGTACCATTTTGCTCATTTCGGGTGCGCAACCCTTTGTTTAAAACCCCTAACATGGACAGGGAAGACAGGGCCAAAACCACAGCAAAAAAGGAAAGGAGGAAAGGTGTTTTGCCAAGGACAAAATCCCCGATTTCAAACAGAGGGTCGGGAATTGCATGGATCAAATAGAGGCGATCAAAAAGAGTACCCAGCATTGTGGGTATGGCAACCAAAAAGCCAATCTGGAAATTGACTTCTTTATCCCTGATTTTTTTTACGACTCCAATAGAGGAAGTCAAACCCACCAAGAATAATGCGTAAGCAGTTGCCAATGTGGCATCCTTCGTGAGTAGATACACCATTATCGGAAAAATCAGAGAACCTCCGGCTCCCAGTAATCCCATAATGCATCCAATAACTAAAGCGAGGGCATATCCAATCATTGCCATTTCCATAGTGATACAATAATACGGTTATAATTGCCTTGTCTGGAAAAAATTATCCTAAATGGAATAAATGAGGTATCGAACGGCTAGGAAGATACTTTCATTGCTTCATTAGGATATTGAATACGCGAATGGTAAATACTTAATAATTGTTTATGAATGACTCTTTTAATGGTTGTGATATCCTTGAATGTCAGGTTTGAATTTTCTAATTGATTATCCTTGATTTTATAGTCAATGATATTATGAACCAATTCCTGAAGTTTTTCAGGAGTAGGATTTTTCATGGCTCTTGAAGCAGCTTCCAGAGAATCCGAAATCATCAATACTGCTGTTTCCTTGGAAAAAGGCTTGGGTCCACTGTAACGAAATTTCCCTTCAGCAACAGGAGCTTCACACCTGTTTTCCTTCAAATACTGTCGATAGAAAAACTCCACCCTGGTCGTACCGTGATGGGTTTCGATAAACTCAATAATTTCCCTAGGCAGAGAGTATTTATTCGCCAGTTCTACCCCTTCTTTTATATGACCAATAATGATGGAAGCGCTTTCTTCACAACTGACTTCATCATGCGGGTTTTGTCCTTTGGCCATATTTTCGATAAAAAACCGCTGATTGATAATCTTTCCTACATCGTGATATAATGCTCCTACGTGCGTCAAAAGGGCATTTCCGCCGATTTCATTAATCGTGGCCTCAGCAATATTGGCAACCTGAAGACTGTGGTGAAAGGTACCAGGTGCCTTCCGGGCCAATTCCTTGAGCAATGGATGATTGGTATCAAGCAGCTCCAGATATGTAAGGTCTGAAGTAAGACCAAAAAGCCTTTCCAGCAAGAAAATCAGGTTGTAGGCAATCATG
>JAGQVA010000484.1 GCA_020438265.1 Bacteroidota bacterium | reverse complement strand
TGCCCGCTTTGGTTGGTGCGGATATATGATTGCTGCAGCGCTTTGACGGGCTCCCACATAAGAGCCGTTGATACCCATTTATCATCAATCATGTGTGTGACAGGACCATGATGAGTGCGGTACATGGGAAAGGTTTTTTCTTTCCTCTGGTTTCCGTCTTTGTATGTCAGGGTAACTTTCTTGGTTTCGACAGGGCGCATTTCTTCCCCGTACTGGTACATCATTTTCCCTCCTACCATAGAAACCTTTTCCACAAATTCATCAATTACATCGGTGTAGGTGGAGGTATGCATCCATCCTGTTTTTTCATTAAATCCCTGATAAATGAAAAACTGCCCCCAGGTTACTGCCCCGTAAGCATTAAGCCCTTCTTCCGAAACCATGTGAACTTCTCCTCGGAAATAAAAGGAAGTATGAGGATTAATTAACAACATGGTATTGCCTGACCGGGTGAGTTTTCCAGAAAGAGCAATTCCATTGGAACCCGCAGGTTCGTCTTCCGGATTGGGATGGTTCAGGCCGTCTCCATATTCATTCAAAGCCAGAGACTCCTGTTTTTCATAAAAAGCTTTTATTCTCTGGGTAGAAACCCTTTCAATATCTCCTCCAATCGAACCTTCACTAAAATACATAGGCATCCAGGGTTCAAACCGGGTGAGCAATTGGGGTTTTACTTCAGGGTGGGTGTAGAGATAATAATTAATCCCGTCAGCATAGGCATCACAAAGTTTTTTCAGCCAGTCTGGGCTATTGTTATAATGCTCAATAGCTTCCTCCTTCGTCATAAAGAGGCGGGCCCGCAAATCACTGTAAAGTGCTTCTTCTCCTTCCACTTCCGCCAGACGACCGATCGCCCAGATATAATTTCTTTCCACTCTGGCAAAATCGTCTTCACACTGGGCGTAAAGTATTCCAAATACCGCATCCGCGTCTGTTTTTCCATATACATGCGGAACGCCAAAATCATCCCGGATAATGGTGATTCTGTCTGCGAAAGCCTGCCAGCGTGTGAGTTCTTCTTCTTTTTTTGTTGAAGATTGACAGGCAAATAGAATAATGAGTAGTAAGTAGACGGTTTTTTTCATGGAAAAAAGGGGTTATTCAAAATCCAGGGTGTCGAGTATTTTCAACAGCGCTTCTTTTTCCTGCTGATTGGTATAAGAAATGGTAACCTGAACAGCATAGTTTTTAATGATGGTGGCAAAATAGGTTTGTTTCACTGCGACTTCCCCAATTTTGGTTTCTGCTTTCATGAAAGCCAGGGTTTTCCCGCTGAGTGTGGTATCAGAAATTCCGGCATCATTGAGTGTGAAGTTAGGGAAACGCCCGAATTGCTCAGCCAATGCTTTGATATATTGAGTGGCGGAAACGGCTGTATCAGATTTGGTGAGATTATTGGCAATAATCTGAATGCCAGGGTTGTAATCCACTGCTGTCCCTGGTTCAAGTTGAAGGGCAACGAGGAGATAAATTACTTGTAACTCTTCGATGGAGGTTGAAGAGGATTGTGTTCCGCCGGTTTGTCCGGAGTTTTGCCTTCCCAGATTTTCAAGCATACTGTTTTCCTCTCTTGACTGAACAGTCCACCCTTCAGGAATGGTAATATTGATTCCAAAGTAATCATTGGTGTAGGTATTTCTCTCCGTGAAACCATAATTGAGTACGGGAGCGGGAACCTCTGTATTTTCGGTTGTTCCGGTTGTATTACCTGTTGTGTCTGAGTTATCACCTGATTGATTATTGCAGCTATATAAGCAAATAAGGAGGAAAAAAGCGATAAGGAGTTGCGATATGTATTTCATTGACTTCGATTTTAGCACACCAAAGTACAAAATTTATGATAAGTTTATATAAAAGAAAAACCCTCCAATGGAGGGTTCAATCTATCTTTAAGAAATAAATTCTATGCTGGATTAGTTTCCGTCGCCTTCGTCTGTAGGCTGAGCGGTAGGCATTTCAGGAAGACTTACAGGATTACTGATAATCTGATCTTCAATTGAATTGCTCATTCTAAGCTGATTGGTTGTTGTGTTACCAGAAGTACCGGCAACATTCGCCAGGAAAGCAACAATAGCCAGGGCTGCTGCGAGGTACCAGGTAGCTTTTTCGATAAATTCGCTACTGCG
The DNA here is from genome assembly GCA_020438265.1 of Bacteroidota bacterium. Classification (GTDB taxonomy): domain Bacteria; phylum Bacteroidota; class Bacteroidia; order J057; family J057; genus JAGQVA01. The sequence continues at coordinate 2,721 of JAGQVA010000484.1, read as the reverse complement.
TCTTGCTCCCATTATCTGAGATGCACCGCCACCAAAGGTAGATGATAATCCTCCTCCTTTACTGTTTTGAATAACTACCGCAACAATCAATAAGCCTGCTACAATTATTGCTAAGATTCCTAAGAAAACAAACATTATCTTTCTTTTATTTTGTTAATTTGCGCGTCAAAATAAGCACTTTTTTCGGGGAATAGCAAGCGAAGTTTCTGATAAATTCTGATTGCTTCTTCAGGGTTGTTTTGGAGAAGATGTAATCGGGCCAAAGTTTCTGTCACCAGATCTTCATCTTCGGTGATACTTTCATGAACAATGGATGGTGCTTCGGCCTCGCTGGGGGATACTCTTTTTCTTTTTATGCTTGAAGGTGCTGCCAGAAACTGATCGATCAGTGAATTGGCTTGTGCTTTCTTTTTGTTGGTATCATTTGTCTCCTCTTTTTCAGGCGTTGGCTCCGGGGAAATGTTATTTTTTTCAATGACCGGAAAATCTCCTTCTTCATAATGATACATGCCCTCTTTGATTTCTTCAGCCATGTTGGAATGTTTTCGGGTTCTTACTTCCAAATCCCATGATATAAACGGAAGTGTCCAGTTTGTATCAGTTATTCCTTCGGCAATTGAAAACAGCCCTTCCTGAGGCTGGTTGATATCCTCCTTTGTGGTAAAGTCAATGATTGAAAATAGATGATGCAAAGGTTTTTGATATTGAGGGTCTGGTAACATGACGGCAACTGGCTCTGGTTCAGACTTTTCTACTTCCTGCTCTTCCTGGGGTAATTCTGTGAAAAACAATTTACCATCCAAATATTTTTTAAGCAATTTTCGGTTCACTGAATACGCTGATGCAGTAAAAATATTCTCTTTGGAAGGATGGTGTTTTGCCTTTAAATAATGAGGAAGGGTAAAATACGCGTATTGATCAGCTATTTTATCCAAATACTCATCTTCATAGGATGGGAGTTCTTCCTGATTGTTTTTTCGATATATGGTATAAAGATCCAACGTTTGTCTGAAATTACAGTGATTCTTTCCCCGGCTAAATTAAACAATATTATTTGACCTTTGGTGTAAATTTCGGGGTAACGGGCAAAAGATCCGCCTGATCAGGGATGGGCAGCTACCCAAACCTCTCCATCTTCAAAGATTTCCTTCTTCCAGATAGGAACGGTTTCCTTCAATGTGTCAATCGCAAACTGACACGCTTCAAAGGATGCTTTTCTGTGAGGAGTCGAAACCGCAATAATGACTGCGATTTCCCCGATTGCCAAACTGCCTTTGCGATGATGGATAGCAATTTTGTCAATGGGCCATTTTTCCCGTGCTTTCCGGGCGATTTTTTCCATTTCCCGCAAAGCCATTTTGTCATAAGACTCGAAGTCAAGCCTTACGACTGTTTTGCCTTTGGTCTGATTGCGAACGGTACCAATAAATACATCAATGCCACCGCAATGGTCAGATTTAACCAGGTCAATGACTGCTTCAGGTTGCAGCGGATTTTCGGAAATATATATGAGGGGATAGGTGGAAATTTCTTGCATGGTGGTTTTATTATTAATCGTGGGGACGTGTAGGGTCCTGTAGGGCCAAGGCATGCCTTGGCCCTACGATACGTTATAAAATATCACCCCCCACTGACCGGCGGAATCAATACCACCTCATCCTGAGGGGAAATAACCTGATCATTTTTAGCATATTCTGTATTTACAGCCACACGAATTGAAGTCAGGTCCTTAAAATCCGGATAATCATGGGCCAGTTTCTCCAAAAGATTCCCTACACTGGCCGAATCGGGCAGTTCATATTCCATTTCCCGGCTCCCAATAATGTCTTTCGCAATTCCGAAGGAGACTAATGTGATTTTCATGCCTCAAAATTACGAATATTCTTTTAATTTAAGGTATGATTAAAGCTTCTGTAAAAACGAGTATTGCCGGGATAACGCTCCGGCGTTATGGAAATGGAAACTTAAGTGAAGAGAAGGATTTGCTTGCGGTTGAAGAACCACTTGAAATACGACTGGGATATGGCCCGAAACATCATCGGGAACAAAACCGACTCTTGGTTACGATGCGGACTCCCGGACATGATGAAGAACTGGCCATGGGTTTTTTGTATTCGGAAGGAATCATTCAGTCTGCGGAGGATGTCATAGGTGTCAGGTATTGCCGCGATATCAAAAAGCCGGAGGAAGAGGGGAATGTCATTCGGATGGAACTTTCTCCAGAAGTCGAAATAAACTGGGAAAAACTGGATAGGAATTTTTCGTCTACTGCCAGTTGTGGCGTGTGTGGGAAATCGTCTATTGATGCAGTAAAAACAAATTGCCAACCTTCTTTGTTCGAAGAAAACTGGGAGGTTCACCCGGAAATTTTGCTGGGACTTCCCGAAAAAATGCAATCGCGACAATCCTTATTTGCCTATACCGGCGGGATTCACGCAGCAGCGCTTTTCTCCCGAAAAGGAGAGCTTATTTTGATGCGGGAAGACGTGGGGCGGCATAATGCACTGGATAAATTAATCGGTGCTGCATTGATTCTGGGGCTTGTTCCATTGCGTGATTATATGATACTGGTTAGCGGCAGAGTAGGGTTTGAACTGGTCCAAAAAGCAGCTGTTGCAGGCTGTCCGATGTTATTGGCTATTGGCGCTCCATCCAGTCTGTCAGTCGATCTGGCGCGGGAATGCGGAATGACTTTATTAGGATTTTTGAAAAAAAATAGAT
>JAGQVA010000483.1 GCA_020438265.1 Bacteroidota bacterium | reverse complement strand
GCATGTGGTCGAAAAAACCGATTCCGGTATTCGCAGAAGTTTTGCCGGTTCCATCGAGATCCAGCTTTACTTTAATATCTGTTTCGTTGGTTCTTCGTGAAATTTCCGCAGATCTTGAAGAAGAAACCTTTTGAGTTAAAAACCGCCCAATCCCATCCCAATGCTCAGTTTTGAGAATAATCGTATCACTGAGTTCTTTTTGAACAAACTCATCATCCTGATCATCCAGGCTTTTGCCGATCATAATTCCTTTGGCTCCGAGATTTTTCGCCAACTGCATATCGGAAAAACGATCACCAATGACGATACTGTTCTCCAGATCATAATCACCATTCATATAGCGAGTCAAAAGGGCTGTTCCAGGTTTTCGGGTGGGAGCATTTTCCCTGGCGAATGTTCTGTCAATAATGATTTCATCAAAGGTAATCCCCTCATTTTCCAGTACTTTCAACATCAGATTATGAACGGGCCAAAAGGTATCTTCGGGGAAAGAATCCGTTCCCAGGCCATCCTGATTGGTTACCATCACCCATTTGTAATCCGTTTTCTCTTTTACCTGGTAAAGATTCCGGAGAACTCCCGGCAGGAAAGACAATTTTTCAAAACTATCCACCTGATAATCTTCCGGGGGCTCATGAATCAGGCAACCATCACGGTCGAGAAATAAAATCTTTGGTTTATTCATTTTCCATTTTCTTTAAAGCAGCAATTAAAGTCTGATTTTCCTCTTTTGTACCAACAGTAATCCGAAGGCATCCTTCACATAAATATTGTCGGGAGCGGTTTCGGGTAATAATTTTTTCGACAATTAAATCCTGATAAACTTGATCCGGATTATCAAATCTGACAAGAAAGAAATTCGCATCAGAAGGATAAATTTGCTTCACCAATGAAAGTGAATTCAGTGAATCATACAGCCATTTTTTCTGATCCAGAATTTCACTCACCATTTCCTCTTTCTCATCTGCCTTCAATAATGCCTCATAAGCAAACTGCTGCGTCAGGCCATTGACGTTATAAGGCATTTTCATTTTATTGAGAACATTCACCACTTCCGGATTCCCGAATCCCATCCCCAGACGCAGGGAAGCCATTCCCCAGGCTTTGGAGAAGGTTTGAAGGACAAATAGATTGTCGTAAGATTTCACCAAAGGTAAAATCGTTCCTTCAGGTGAAAAATCAATATAAGCCTCATCCACCACAACCAGTCCTTCAAAATTTTCCAGAATCTCAATCACCAAATCCCGATTCATCAGATTTCCGGTAGGGTTATTGGGAGAACAGATAAAAATGATTTTAACCTGTTCCTTCATTTTTTCTTTAATAAGAGGCAAATCCATCTCAAAACCTGGTTTCAGAGGCGCTTCTACCAATTCCACTCCATTGACCGAAGCGCTTGCCAAATACATCCCAAAAGTGGGAGGCATGATAAGGATTTTGTCCTGGTGAGGCTCGCAAAAAGCTCTGATTAACAGATCTATAATTTCATCGCTTCCATTTCCCAGAAAAATAGAATCCAGATTCACGTCTTTCTGACGGGAAAGTTCAGTCCGAACCTTCATCTGGTAAGGGTCAGGATAGCGGTTAAAATTGCCTTCTCCTACCGTTCCCAGGGCGTTCTCATTTGCATCGAGGAAAACTCCGTCAGCACCTTTGTATTCATCTCTGGCAGATTGATAGGGCTTAACCGCCTGGAGATGCCTGCGCAATATTTGATTTATTTTCATTTATTTTTCCGTAAATAATTCAACCTGACACTCACCGCCTCCTTATGTGCTATCAGTTCTTCTGCTTCTGCCATAATCTCTACAGTTGGCCCCAGATTTTGAATACCTGTTTCTGATATTTTTTGAAAGGTAATTTTTTTAACAAAACTATCCAGAGAAACGCCACTATAAGCATTGGCAAAACCATTGGTAGGCAGGGTATGATTAGTACCGGAAGCGTAATCGCCTGCACTTTCAGGGGTGTAGTTTCCCAAAAATACAGAACCTGCATTCATCACGGATTCAGCCAGTTTTTCATCATTTTCCACAGCCAGAATCAAGTGCTCTGGCGCGTATTGATTAATCAACTCCATAGCTACTTCCAAATTTTCAAGAATAATAATGCGACTGTTTTCCAATGCACCACGGGCAATCTCAGCTCTTGGCAATCGTTCCAATTGAGCCTCCACTTCTTGATTCACCTGTTCCGCAAAATCCTTTGAAGTTGTAACCATCAATACCTGGCTGTCCAGTCCATGTTCTGCCTGAGAAAGCAAATCGGCTGCAACGAAAGCAGGATTGGCTGATTCATCGGCAATAATAGCCACTTCTGAAGGCCCTGCGGGCATATCAATGGCTACTGCATCTTTGGAAACCAGTTGTTTGGCCAGAGTAACATACTGATTACCAGGGCCAAAAATTTTATACACACGAGGAATAGATTCCGTCCCATAAGCCATGGCAGCAATGGCCTGTGCTCCTCCCACTTTGAAGATTTGGGTAATGCCCAGCAAATTGGCTGTGAAGAGAATCGCCGGGTGAACTTTACCCTGTTTGTCTGGCGGCGTACAAATCACCATTTCCTGACAACCAGCCAGTTTTCCGGGAATTCCCAACATTAATAAGGTGGAAAATAAGGGTGCTGTTCCTCCGGGAATGTACAATCCCACTTTAGAAATAGGTACATTTTTTCGCCAGCAAATGACGCCCGGCTGGGTTTCAATTTTTTGAGGAGTCAGTTTTTGTGCTGCGTGAAACAGGGTGATATTCTCACGAGCCTGATAAATCGCCTTTTTTAATTCTGCCGAAACCAGACTTTCAGCCTCATTGAGTTCTTTTTCCGTTACCTGAAGGGCATCCAGCGTTACCCGGTCAAATTTTTGGGCATATTCTTTTAAAGCCTTATCTCCCTTTTGACGGACTGTCTGAATTATATCCTTCACAGTGGCCTCACCACTTGAATAATCCAGCAGGGGTCTTGCTAATAATTCCTCCCACTGGGTTTTATCCGGATCATTGATAATGCGAATCATTAGAGGATCATTTTTTCAATGGATGTAACAAGAATACCTTCTGCGCCAGCCTGACGCAGGTTTTCAATGATTTCCCAGAAATCATCTTCTTTAACTACTGTATGGATTGAACTCCAGCCTTCTTCTGCCAAAGGCATGACAGTTGGGCTTTTCATTCCCGGGAGCAATTCTGACACCTGATCAATAGCTGAATTGGGTACATTCATGAGAATATATTTATAACTCTGCGCCCGCATGACGGATTTAATCCGAAACTGAAGCTGATCCAGGATTTCCTGCTTTTCAACTGATAAATCCGGTTTATTGACCAATACGGCTTCGGAGCGAAGAATAATTTCCACTTCTTTTAAACCATTACTCAGAAGAGTACCACCTGAGCTCACCAGATCACAAACCGCTTCTGCCAAACCGATACTTGGAGCGATTTCTACAGAGCCACTGATTTCGTGAATTTCTGCTTTCACTCCTTCTTTCTTTAAGAATTCTTCCAGAAGATTGGGATAGGAAGTGGCAATTTTTAATCCGTTTAAATCTGAAGCGCTGGTATATTCCATAGATTGTGGTACAGCTATGGATAAACGGCAACGGGAAAAGCCCATTTTTTCACAAACCTCTACAGCCTGCTGCTTTTCTCTCAAGACATTTTCTCCAACAATCCCTACGTCGGCGACTCCTTTTGCCACATAACGAGGAATATCATCATCGCGGAGGAATAGTATTTCCAAAGGGAAATTCGTGGCCTGGGTTTTCAGCTTAGACTTATTGCGCTGGAAGTGAATTCCGCATTCCTCCAGAAATTCAAGGCTTTTTTCACTGAGCCTGCCGGACTTTTGCACGGCTAATCTTAACATATTTTTTGATAATTAGTTTTTATGATTGAATGATAAAGATAAAACAAGAAAACACTCCAACTGTTGTTAAGTGTTTCGGGATAATTAGCATGCCCGCTGAGGGTGATATAAAAAATAATTCCTCCGCTAGGAGGAATGATGGATATGATGGAAATGAGGAAGGCTGTCGGAGGCTATGACAGTTTTCAATGAAATGATATTTTGATTTATTTTCCTCATCTGCTGCAAATATAGAGGAAGAGTTTTGAATAATGCAAATATTTATATCACTTCCTCCACAAGACCTGTTTTCATATAGTAAATAAATCCCTGAATTTCTTCATAGCCCAATTCTCCCAAAACCTTTTTATAGTCCTTCACCTGCTGGTGATATTTGGGGTTTTGTTTTCCGCTTTTGTAATCTACAACAATGGCTTTTTTACCGCGAATCATGACACGGTCCGGCCTGAGCAGGGTTCCATCAGAGGAGATAATATCTGCTTCATTCTTCACCTGCCAGGTTCCTGAATACCAGCCTGTTACTTCAGGGTGGCTGACAATTGCCTTTAATCCGTTTTCAAAGCTCTTTTTGTTTTCAGATGAAATATCTCCCCGGCGAATCATTTTTTCCACAGCAGCCGAAATATCTTCCGCTTTCACAATATGAGCCAGGGCATCGTGAATCAATTCTCCTTCAGAAATTTTGTCCAGCCGCTCTAAAATATCGGTATTGAGAAACCGGTTGGAACTAAACCTGATTCGGATGGCTTTATTCCAGTCAGCATGATAAGTAGGGTTGGTCTGCAATTCCAGGGTTTCTTCTGACCGCTCCTTTTTATGTCCCAGGATTGTATCCAGTTCTTGTCTTGTGATTTCTTTTCCTGCCGAAAAACGATAAGGCTCATCTGAAAATTCTCCGTCTAACACTCTGGCTTCAACCAGTTCTCCAATCAGTGAAGAGACTTTTTTCATGTCTTTGGTGGATGATCCCTTCTGTTTCGTCAGAACATAC
>JAGQVA010000482.1 GCA_020438265.1 Bacteroidota bacterium | reverse complement strand
AATTAACTAATGGTTGAAAAGCCGCTTTATCGCCAATTTTACCGAGAGCTTCAGCAGCGTAATATGCAGAATGTCCGAATTCATCTTCCAATTGTTTGATTAGCTGATCTCGTGCCGGGCTGTATGTAGCATCTCCAATGACTTTTGCTGTTTGAGCCCTTATCCAGTCATTTCGGTCATTCAAAAGAGGTTCCAGGGCTTTAAGTATAGCGTTATCTTTCCTTGCCAATTGTCCTGTTCCCCAGATTGCATGGAGGCGGGAGAATTGATTTTTTCCTTCTTTTGCCTCGGCGATCAACACTTCCTGCTTATTTCGTTTGACCAGTTCAAATTGGGCATCCATTCGCACCCGCATATCGCGATGGCCAAGGAATTCCCGGAGTTCTTTATCTGTTCTTTTTTTCATTCCTTCCTTCAGAATGGCCTGCGTTTGAACTCTTAAATCCTGCATATCCGAAAGTCGGAGATCTACCTTCCAGATCCGCCCTTCCGGCTTCAGATCGTATCCATCCTTCCAGTCATTGACATACAAAGCTCCGTCGGGGCCAAAATTGACTCCTGTGGGAACAATTCCCCTTACAATGTCTTCGGTATTAGCCAGGGCGAAAGAAGCGCCACTGGGGGTCAGTTTAAAAGCCTGCACCCTTGAGCGGGCAGCCGAACCTGTAAAATAGGAAGCGAAGAAATAATTATCATACTGGCTGCCCAGCGCTGTGCCCGGGTTATAAGCCAGTCCGGCGGGGCCATCAGGAGCCAGAGCGATAGCGGGAGTGATATAAGCTGCCTGACCGGGAAAATGAGGCACGGAGAGCTTTTCATCCATCCAGATTTTATATTCTTCATTAGGCTGATCGTATTTGCCAAATTGCCAGTGTGTACGCCACCCGGTATCTGAACCCTCTAGAATATGGACAAAACGTTCGTGTTCTCCGGGGTGATCTCCATCATTATCTACGCTAATCAGGTTTCCATACGCATCGAAGGCAATTTCCTGAGGGTTACGCAAACCGTGGGCAAATACCTCAAACTCAGTCCCGTCAGGGTTAATCCGCATCACCGCTCCCTGATTGGGGAAAGCCCATCTTTTGCCATTGGCATCTACTACATTTACGCCAATATCACCAATTGACCAGTACACACGACCATCAGGTCCCATGACCAGCCCTGACATATCATGGCCTGCATAGGCGATATGAATTCCGTACCCATGACTCAATGATACCCTTTCATCGGCATCTCCATCATGATCTGTATCTGTTAATTTCCAAAGATCAGGAGCTACTGTGAGATAGACATCATCATCATAATGCATGATTCCGGCGGCAATACCCGTAATCATATCATTAAACCCTTCCGCAAATATAGCTGAAGCATCTGCCCTGCCATCCCCATCACTGTCCCAAACCCGGCGAATATACTCCGATTGCACCATCAGGTCTTTCCAGTCATGGATACTATCTCCATTAAAATCAGGTTGCCATTGGTTTTGCTCACTGAGGGAAGGATCGAGTTTTGCCAGATGGAAAGCTCTCGTGTCTTCCAACGATTGCAAACCGATATCTTCTGTCATCCAGTCCCGGTGCTCCCTTATATCAATATCTGAAGTCTTGCGGCGGGAAGTCTCTGCAATATAAGCTACCCCATCATTATCAAAAGAAAGCGCAACCGCATTGGAAAGGAGGGGTCCAGGCGCCCAAAGACTCATGGTAAAGCCTTCTTTCAATTGCGCGGAAACTTCTTTTTCTTCTTCAAAATCTTCAGGGGAAACAGTAGTTATAATGGGTGTTTGGTTTTGGTCGGAAAAACTACAGCCAAACAGTAAAAAGAGTAGTAGGTATTTTTTCATTTCAGATGCTCAATAAATGACTTCAGGCGCGTTTGCAACGACGCAAAAATACTATTTTATCACTGCCTTTTCAGAAGCAGATTCATTAAAAGGAATTTGGTGTTCTCCTTCCAGGCCCAGATGTTGGTTAATTTTTAATAAATGATGATCAACTCCGATTTCGGAGCCGGGGATAAAACCGGGGACAGTAATTACCTGCGCCAGGACTCCTCCAAATCCACGATGCATCACTCCCCGGGGTAAATAGAGCAAATCTCCCACTTTCAGATCCGTTTTCTGAATCAGGTTTTGTGCTTCCTCCTTAGTTACAGACTCAGGATTTTCGATCAAATCAACCCGATTACTGGTCAGGATCTGAGCGTCAGGCAAAGCCATTTGCACCAGATAAAATTCATCAAATCCACCTTCTACAGGGTGATAATGGGAAAAAGAGTCCATAATGCGCACCCGATGTGCGTTGATACTATGGTAGAGATACTTACCCACCTTATTAGCCCAGGTCAGTAGAATACGCCGGTAAGCGTTCGTTTCAGTAGCACATCCTCCAGGAATGTCCGTGATATTCATATCCCAGTCAGGACGCACAAAAGCAGGAATATCCGAAGGAGCCTCTTCTGGTACAGAAAAGATCAAACTGCTAAACAAACTGTCAGCAGTAAATCCTTCGCCTTTTTTCAGCAGAATAATATCACCCACAGAAAATTTGGAAGACTTTTCCGGAGAGATCGTTGCCGTACCTCCTCCTTCCTGAATAAACACTACCCGGTTTTCCTCTTTACCTGAAATTTCCTTGACCTGATGGACCCAGGCCATGTCATATCCCGGATTTCTTTGGGAAAAGGTTTGCCTGATTTCTTCAAATTCTGCGGAATGGTTCTCATTCAAATTGGTCAGATAAATTCCAGGAGCATTTTTCATCTTTGAGGCTGCTTCAGATTGGTTCATTTTTCTGGCTCCTTCACCACATGAAAATAGCATTATAACAGCTAAAAAAGGCCAAAACAAGTAATAGGGGGCTTTCATGACTAATCTCGTTTTTCTACTTCACACTCCTATCATTGAGAGATATGGTCATAAAATATACTTCTTTGCGGGGTTAAATAAAATTGTAGTTGCGAGGATTTATGATTAAAACTGGCTTTCCCAGAGGGCTCGAAGATATCGAAAAAGAATTTTAATATTCTATTCAAAAAATCCTGCTATCTTCGATTAAGCACTTTTCAAGACTTTCTCATATTATGGCCAAGAAAAAAAAGAAACCCTCCTTACCTCAAGCCTTTTCCGAGGTGAGATATATAAAGGAAAAAGCAAGAACTTTTCCCATAGATGCCTGCTTATATACTCCGGGTTGGGAAGAGAGTGGTTTTTGCCAAATCCTTATTACACGCAAACAACCTTCCGGGAAATTTATGATTGGATTTTTCCTGGTGGATCCCTGGTGCCTGGGCATCAAAAATGCCATGTATCGCGTCAATATGACAGAGGATGACATGGATGAATTTCTACATTCTATTGAACTTCAAGGAGATAGTAACTTTCAATCTTGTGAATATGTGTTTGCTCATAATATGATTTTTGGCGCTCTTGAATATGCTGAAGACCTGGGATTTTTTCCCAACTCCGATTTTAATGTTGCCAAATATATTCTGGAGGAAGACAATGATGATATTGAACTCATTGAATTTGAGTTTGGCCATAATGGAAAACCACATTTTTTTGCAGGACCTTACGATGATGTCCGCCGAGTTATCAGAACGCTTGAAAAATCAGTTGGGTCAGGGAATTTTCATTATACTGCTCCTCTTTGATGCGAATAAAGAAACATCTTTCCAGTCTCATAAACTAAAAAATCCCCACCAGTTTCTCTCTGATGGGGATTTTCATATATACTTTAGTAAAATATTACTTTCTACTTCTCATCCATATACCCAACCGCCGCATAATCCTCACCTTGCTTCTCGATCTCAAATTCAGCAACGTCTCCGGGTTCAGTATAGATATCGCCTTTACCTTCAACCCATTCTGTATCAATTCCATACGCAACTTCTACGGAAACAGGCTGAGAGTCTTCCGCTTCTTTAGCTGAAATCTGAGCTTTCTTTAACACCTGCTCTACTACAACTTTTGAGCTTGGGTCAATTTGCTTGAGGAATGGAGTGGCGTATAATCCCATCCAGAACATCAGGATAATCAAAGGCACCATCACAATCATCTCTCTCAGATTCAAATCGGTTAACTGACGGTTTTCGTCTTTATCCAGTTCACCAAACATTACTCTTCTGAACATCCACAACAGATAAACCGCAGCGATTACCACACCTGTAGCAGCGAAGATCGGCAGAGCACCGGAAATTACTTCAGATTTGTAAGAACCTAATAACACCAGGAATTCACCCACAAATCCGTTCAATCCGGGAAGTCCTACAGAAGCCATTACTGTAATCATAAACAGTAAGGTATAACGCGGCATCTGAGTCGCAATCCCCTGGAAATCAGAGATATTACGGGTATGTCTTCGGTCATAAATCATTCCCACAAGAAGGAAAAGCCCTCCAGTAGCGATACCGTGGTTGATCATCTGGATGATTGCTCCATCCATGGCTTCTTCGGTAAAAGCAAAAATACCGAGGATGATAAAACCAAGGTGAGAGACTGAAGAATAAGCAACCAGTTTTTTAACGTCGGTTTGCACCATCGCTGCCATTGCTCCATAGATAATTCCCACAACTGCCAGCACACTCATAAATCCTGCAAAGTCAACGGAAGCCTGAGGGAAAAGAGGCAAACAGAATCTTACGATTCCATAAGTTCCCATTTTCAGCAATACACCTGCCAGAATCACCGAACCAGCCGTAGGTGCCTGAACGTGTGCATCGGGCAACCAGGTATGAAGCGGGAAGAGAGGCACTTTAATCGCAAAGCTGAGCGTAAAGGCTGCAAAAAGCCATTTTTCAGCTTCAGGAGTAACAGTGATATGTTTAACAATCTTGGTATAATCAGTAGTAAAAATGACATT
>JAGQVA010000481.1 GCA_020438265.1 Bacteroidota bacterium | reverse complement strand
GATAGCTGGAATTTGCCAGAGCGTCTGAAGAACCTTCACGACAGGGTGAGAAAAAGCCAGAAGCTGATCCAGCTGTATAAAAGACCTTTTCTCAATGAGATCTCTTATTTCAGAAAAATGTTATTAACCACGCGTTCGGGTACACTCAAACGGCTTTTGCTTGAAATTAAGGAGGAGAAAAATATTTCCGGGAAAAAATGGCTTTTAGAAAAAATAGAAGAAAGAATAGAAAAGGGATGATGGAAATAGCACTTATTGCCTTCCTGCCTAATTATTTCTTAATATATGCGAATCAAGGGTATAAAGTGGGTAAAGACCCTGTTAAGGGTCTAACGTGGTGTCGGGTGACTTAGAGTTTAAAACAGGTCAATTGACATAAAGTTTGCGACAGCTTATTGCTCTTTTTACTGAAAAGGTGAAAAATTAAAGTTTTATCCTCCATTCTACACAAATGGTAGCTATATGAAAACTTGATTTTTTAATGTAAAAAAGAACTATTTGCTAAATTGTCGCAAACTTTATGTCAAAATTTGTTTAAAACTCTAAGTCAGCTGACAGGAGCCGGAGACCTAACGGTCTATGACCTGGTCTCTGACCTGACCTCCAAAACTTACGTTTCAACCCTTGATTCATTCTAATGACCTTTTACAATTTTATAATTAGCTATTCCATGACTATTTCTTACACAGAAATAGTAAACTCCGTCTGGGAAATGGCTCAGATCTGTACTGAATTGATTGAAATCATGAATTTGAGTAAAGGATAAGCGTTTCCCCTGGCTGTCAAAAATCGTGATTTCAGTAGCTAATCCTAAAGATTCTGTTTCTGATTTTCCAAACAGCAGACCAGTGGTAGGATTGGGATAAAGCAGAATGTGATTACGGAAAACATCTGTGTTTCTAATAGATGACATGACACCTGGTTCTTCCACAAATTTTGCAATTAGTTGGCCTTTTACATTACCTGAACCTGTACCATTATCACCATTATTATACTTTGCGAATGCATAGAAGGTATTCGTTCCCTTTTTTACATCGAAGATTCGGGTACGGGAAAAAGGGACAGAATGATCATACTGGCTACTTGGCTGGACAAATACCCCATCTCCGATATTAGTGATTGTATCGGTATCAAATACATCAAGAATGAGATCATCATCCATGTCCATTTCCCCAATTCCAGTCAAATACACTACTGCTTTACCGTCAGCTGGTGCATCTATCTGAATCATTCTCAGCTCTGTTATTTTCTCATCTTCAACCATATTTTTTTCATCAAATGAAATATTGTCAATCATGATTTCAGCGTCATTATCTGCAATGAAATGGGCATTCAAAGAGGCATATACGGCATTATTTGAGCTGGTCATATTCCCCTGAATTTTCTTTCCCATTGCATAGAACGTATGGGTTCCGGGATCTACCGAGTAAACCCTGGTATTGATAAAAGATCTTGTATAATAGGAATGATTGAAGAATCTCAAGTCTGTGTTTTCATTCGTTTCAGGCCATTCTGCTATTGAATTAGTCGCAAGGCTAATGAGACTGTCTGAATTGGCGGCACCATCGAATACTACCATCACTTTTCCTTTGACAGAAGTAGTAATCGAAACAGAGTCCAGTAATGCCAATTCTGAATTTAATACAAGTGGGTAAACGATCATTCCATCGTTTGTAAATATAGAGTTATCCTGACTATCAGGAACAAACTCTACGGTAAGTTGGCCTTTGATTGTAGCTATTCCATCACCATTTTGTCCGACCCAGTTTTGCCCAACTGCATAATAAGTTGATTTGCCTTTTTGTACTGTAAAAGTCCTGGAATGGGAGAAGGTGTTCGTTTTATATAAAGAATCCTTTACACGAGACGATACATTCCCGTCATTGACATCCCAATCCGGAATATTATTGGCTCCCAGGGTAATCCCATCTCCCACACTGTTGGTACAATAACCATTGAATCTGACATTCACTTTTCCATCAGAGGGAATATCTGCTTCTAACTGCCCTAAAACTACAGATTGCGGTAAACGTAACTGGATATCTTTGTGGTCAACAGGGATCTGCCAGACCATATTCTGGCCTGTTGCTATAATAGAAGAGAAATAGAAAATGCAGGAATAAATAAACGTTCTCATTGAATCATTTTAAAGGGTGGATTTAGTTGATAATACTTTGGCACTTTAAATCAGGGATTGATCAGGACCTCGTTAGAGGTCGCACCATAGGTGCGAAACGTGGGTAGCAAAATTTTTGGGAGTTTCCTGTGAAATCGTATGTTTCTACCCATGTTGAACCCTTAACAGGGTTCTTGATTTACAGCCATTTAAGGTGCCTAAGTATTATTAATTGATGTAACAAAAGTAGAAGGGAAATGAGCTATAGTAAATTTTTATTGACTGAAGGGTAGGTTATTGGCTTTCAGGCATGTCAATTTCAGATTAAAACGAAGGGTGAAGCTAAATCTGATAAAAAAGAAGAAGCCGCCCTAATCAATCAGAGCGGCTTATATTTCCCCAAAATAAAACTTTCTTTGGTTTATTAATGATTATCACGACTGATTTATTATTTGCCCAAAACCTTCCAGGTTTCGAAAACCTGGAAGGTTTAAAAGTGAAAGAAAATCAGTCGTGATAATGATTATTCTAATCTAAAAACTCAGATCAACCTCTTTATCAATATTTAATCCCTAAAATCTACATCAAATAAAGATGTTGCTCCTTTCGCCGTTTTCATCATGCCTACCAAATGTTTGCCTACTGATTTATGCGTAGACCATGAAAACTCGTGCTTTCCTGGGGCAAGAATTTTCTGTGAAATAGAATGATAAATTTCATTCGTTTCTTTATCCTGAACAAAAATCTGAACGGATTGCTCTTCCTCAAGATCAAAATTCAGGTTGAAAGTGAAATTTTCGTGATTATCTCCCACAATCATCTCAGTGGCCAGATTTTTTACGCCGAGGATAACTTCATTACCTATTGCTTTTACTTTATCTAATTCTTTCAGGGTTTCCTGAACCGTTTTGAAGAATTCTTCATTCTTTTTGTTGGCTTTTATTTCTTCCTGGCTAGGGGCAGGAGGTGGGGGAGGAGGATCGGATTTCTTTATTTTAAAAGAATGCTGTAACCCACCAGCCATCACAATCAAATCATATTTCCCATTGGGAAAGTCACTAATGTCGAGGTCAAACTGGTGGTCTCCAGGTTGGAGGGTTTCGTTTAGAAATTCCTGGGAAACCTCTTTTTTATCATTGATTATCTGGATTTTCACAACATCAGTCCGGTTGGTTTTAAACCCGAATTCGATCAACTCAGATGATGAATTGCCAAAATAAAAATCTTCCATGAGCGGCTGGTCAGAAGTGTGAATAATAAAAGCGCCATTTTTACCTTTAGGACCATAGGTTTTCATTGCATCAATGGGCCCCAGTGCTTCAGCCGATTGAATATTGGTTCGGGTTACTTTTTCCAAAAGCTCTTTTCCGCCTTCCTGACCATTAACTACATAAAGCCCAAATTCGGGAGAGATAACGACACCACTTCCTTTTGGGATAATTTTCCAGTTATTATCAATGTTTTCGTCAACAATGATTTCTGATATGATTGGTGGAGGTGGCGGAGGAGGAGCCAAGGGAGGTGCTGGTGGAGCCGGAGGCTCCGGAACGTATATTTCTATCAGGCTTTTTTGTGAATTGTATTTATTCAAGAATAATCGAGGGCCTATGACCAGGCCTGTAAACAGAATTACAAGAAGAATAAAAGCAAAAATGCCTCTTGCGAATGAAGGAGATGCGGATTGCGTCTCATAAAGCCGCAATATCCGCTGTGTCAAAGATGATTTATTTCCTTTTGCTGACATGGCTAATTGGTTACGAAAACTAAGTTTTTGTTTTTCTAAAAAAATTAAAGCCTGCGCATATTCACTTTTTTCAGCTCCGTAGGTAATTACCCATTCGTCGCAACTCAATTCTCTCTCATCGCGGAGCTGAGTCGAAAGCCACCAAACTACCGGGTGATAGAAAAAGCAGATTTCAAGAATTGTCTGAATAAGATTTACCAGATAGTCAAAGCGATGAATATGAGCCATTTCATGCAAAATCAGCGCTTCTAACTGATCAGGAGGAATATGTGAAAGAATGCTGGCTGGTAAAAGAATCACGGGTTTCAAAAAACCAAAGGTGATGGGTTCAAAGATCCGGTTGGAAATGCGCAGATGAACAGCCCTTTTGATTCCCGCTTTTGCAACGAGGTTTTGGACAATTCTTTGCAAATCCGGACCGGCCGGGAACGATTTGAGGCGTTTTAACTGGTTGAGATACAGGAAATTTCCCATTAATCTGATACCCATAATCCCTACGCCAATCAACCATAATGTAAATACCCAGGGAGCGGCCAGAGGCAAAAAAGACCTTATAGATAATCCCCAACTATCAGGATTCTGAAAGAAAAATTCTGATAAAGCCACCGTTTCAGGATCAGTGTCGGACAAGGCCGAAGTGGCAAAACCATTTGTTCCATTGAGTTCCAGTTGGTTGGGGAAATAATTCACAAAAGTCAGAATTGCCCATGTGCTCATGGCAATCATTGAAATCAGGATCAGGGTATATCTGAAACCAGCCGTTTGATTTTTGGTCGTCTTGAGAAAAATCTTCAGCACTCCAAAAATCAAAAGTCCCTGCCAAAGAGAATGGATAAACATCCAGCCGAAAGCTTCAAAAAGAGGTTGTAATCCCAATGCATTCATGACCTGCCTCCTTTCTTTTTTTCGTCCAGCCAGGCTTGTAGCTGGTCGAGTTCTTCCAGAGTTGTATCAGAGGAGCCCAGGGCATGCATGACCAGATCAAGGGCAGAACCCTGAAAAGTTTTGTCGACAAACTTCT
>JAGQVA010000480.1 GCA_020438265.1 Bacteroidota bacterium | reverse complement strand
TCCAGAACAAAACCGAAGAAACTTTCTCGTTTATCAACTTCCTGGCTTCTGTAATCAATCGTAGAATCGGGCTCTACAACAGGAGGGTTATACTTCCGTTCATTTTCAGGGTCAGGCCTGGTACTTATATAAACGACGACACTAATCAGAATAAATCCCAATAAAACTCCCAATAACAGGAGGTAGTATTTTTTTAAGAATAATAACCAGCTCCTATCCTTTCCCTGATCATCCTGGGAAGAAGAATGGATTTTGATTCCATCCTCTGGGTTATCGAAACTCTGGTTTGTTATTCTTATTTTAGGATCACTCATACTGAGGGTCTTGCTAATAGTCTTTTTTTACTTTTAATTCAATGGAAATTTCTTTGTTTTCACTATTCTCTCCAATCCTGAAATTAAATACAGGAGAATTCAATCCGCGATTATTAAACATTTTTTGAATTGCTTGCATTTTCAAAAGAGTAAAAGCCAATGAACGAATAGCTCCTTTTTCAATTCTTTCAGGCTGTGACAGAGAGTTATAGATTATGTTTAAAGGTGAACCCCATTCTCCTCCATACTCCTGATCAACATCGATGAGTCTCAATTCTCCGATACTCTGAGGAGAGAAAATAGTGATTTCAACAGCTTCTAAATCCGTCAGACGATACCTCCGCTGGGGTGCACTGGCATCTTCCAGAAGGTTTCTGATATCGTTAATCACAACGTTGACAGACGTGCTGTTATTCAATTGGTAAGTATTTTCTTCATCCGCAAATTTGTATTGAAGAATGATGTTATCCTGACTAATCACACTGGTAATATTCATATTCCGGGGAGCACCGTTCAGGTTTCTGGCTCTTGCCTGAAGAGCTGCCTGGCTTTCCCAGAATCCTTCATCGTATTTTACCGGAGGCTCTGGCAGGTCAGAGGTTCCTAACAAATAACTGATTCCCACTTCAAAACTGGGACCCCATTGGGGATGGAGTTCTGCAAAAACAGACGCAGATAGTTTATTACTGATTGGGCCGTTTAGCATGAATAAATAACCGCTATTATGGCTTCGGTATCCAGCCCCAACCCTGAAATCTCTTTTGTAAAAGTATAGATTGAGATAAAAATCCATTATCCCTTTTTTTAGTTCAAAAGGCCCTGGTGTGGATCTGATTAAGGCTTGTGGTTCGAGAGCCACCTGGTCGTTGATTGGGAAACTTGCTCCCACATTAAGCAACAAATGCATGGGCAGGTCAAAAATTGCGGAAGAATCCGGGCCTGGCCCCATTTCAAAACTTTGAGGCAACTGTATGGTAGCTGCGCCGAAATTCACATATCCATTTTCGCCCCAACTGTATCGATATTGAAATCCCAATCCCGCATCAAGACCTGTATATGGAATTTGTTCAGAAGCGCCAATAAGAGGGTCATAGACATTAAAATCAGCCGCTTTAATTGCCTGATTTAAAAGCCCCAGATAGATCCCTAAACCCAGGGTGTGCCTGGAGGTTTCAACAAGGTTATATGAAGCTGCGGCCCTAAAACTCAGTCGACGGATAGGCCCGTTTTTATCATTGCTCAAATATCCTCCTAATGATAATCCGGAATTAGGCAATCGTCCGGATACTGAAAGCGCCTGAGTAATGGGGCCCTGATTTCCCAGCCATTGCTGCCTGTGGATTAAGGCAATCCGGTTTTGACCCATTTGAGTGATAATTCCGGGATTATAGTATAAAGGAGATGCTGTCTCGTGATTGAGCATATACCTTTGTTGTGCAAAAAGACCAGCTCCCGCAAAAACAAAGATTATTATTAAGAAAGTAAATGTTTTCATTTTGATCATTGATTAGTTAATTGGACTCCATTCCCTTCATTATTTAATTTCTGATCAAGGTGACAAAACCCCTGAATTTCACATTGCTCACATCGTCACTGATAATATACCAATAGGTTCCATCCGGACAACCTGCTCCTTCCCAGGCAGCACCATCGAGCCGGCCTTCAAAAACCTTCGCCCCTACTCTATTGAATACTTCCACTTTAAGATTGGCTTCATTCAAATTATCAGGATCTTTAACTTCAATCACCCAGGTATCATTTTGTGAATCATTATTGGGAGTTAGCAGATTGGGTACAAACAGAGATTGAAAAATACCAATTGAAAAGGTATCCACACCAGCACAGTTTCCTTCGCCTGCGGTAACTTCGTAAGTAAGGCGACCTGCATCTCCTTCTGAAAGTTCGATCATATCCTGAATCATATTGTCCGTCCCTGATTCCTTGAAGTTTTTGATATTATCTGATTGGCCAATGACTTTCCAGGAAATAGGTATTCCCGAAATATCACTTACAATCTCAAAATTGAAGGCACTCTTATCAAAAACGCTAAACTCAGGTTTGAGTGAAAGGTCCTGATTTTCTATAGATAATTTAGGTTTACTCACGACATCGATACCCCTGGTAACTGGTTGGGGACAATCATTTCTGAAAGCTGTAAGTGTTACAGTAGTTGAAAATCCTTCTGTTCCCTGGTAAACAACGGAATGGGGACCAGGTCCTGAATCTGTTGGAGGATTGGCATTATCTCCAAAATCCCAGAAAAAGACCACGCTATCCTGAGGTGTTTCTGCCAAAAAAGAAACTGTATCACCGCTACAGGTAATATCTGGCCCGATGATCATCACATCCGGAGCTCCCGGAGGTACTAAATCTACAATAGCAGAAGCTACACATCGGCCATCACCCAGACCGGCGCCAGCATATTTAACTTCTATCAGATAGCTTCCCGCTTCCAGATTTTTAAAATCATTAGCTACCTTCCAATTGGTAGCCTGACCATCTTTGGTTATTCTGTATCTTAGATCCTGTTCACCCGTAGCAAGAACAACAATTTTACCATCTTGTTTGGCAGGATCGCAAGAAGTAGGCTGTTCAATCATTGTCCCATCGAGGTCAATTTCTGGAAGAGAAAGAGCTTCTACCTGAACCTCAGAAGAGTCTTTACACCCTTTTTCATCGATTACAACCAGTTTATAAGTTGTATTTGAAGAGGGATTCACCTTTGGATTGGGCGCTGTCGGATCGTCTAATCCTGCGGCAGGAGACCATTGGTAGGTGATATTTCCTGTGCCACCAGTAGCAGAAGGATTTCCTCCAATACTAACTTCAAAGGGATCATCCATACAGATTTTCTGACTTGAGCCTGCATTCGCTGCCGGATTTGGATTGACTGTCACAGATACTGTAACAGGATTTGATGAACAGCTACTGATCTTCGAAACAACGGTTACATCATACGACCGATCGTCTGTAAAAGCATGGGTAACTGAGGGTCCAGTGCCACTAGTATTATCATCAAAATCCCATTCCAAATTATTCCCTGTAGCTGTGAATGTTCCTGGTTCATTTACACATAATTCTGAAGGGGATTGAGTAATTTGAGGAGTGCCTGGATCTACAACAACTAAATCAACTCCAGGAGATGTTGCTGAACACATCGTTGAGCCATTGGTAATTTCTACTGTGTAGATTCCAGGTAAAGTAGCAATGAAGGTGGATTGAGTTCCTCCTGGAATATTATTTCCGTTGCGATACCACTTAAATGTTGGGTTAGCAGCATTTGTGTTTGCTGTAAATGTTTTTGAATTGCCATTACAAATCGCCAGGGTGCCCGGATGGGTAATACTCGCAGTAGGGTTTTGGTTAATTGAAAGACTTTCTGAAGCAGTACCCTCACTGGTAGTTACGTTTATGGTTCCCATACCTGAACGCCCACAGGGCAATGTTAATGAGATTGATGTGTCTGTACTACTACTGACGGTAAGAGGAATCCCCATCATACTGTTTATGTCAAGAGTAACCGTCGGAGTTGCTCCTCCAGGCTTGAAATCAGCCCCATTAATCGTAATATCTCCTCCCTCAGTTATCAAAGGTGGAGTTATATTAGTGATACTGGGCTGAGCAAAAACTGCATCAGTAAAAATCAGGCTAAATAAACCCCAGATACAAGAGACCAGTATTCGTTGCGTTTGTTTTGTTTTCATTACTCAGGTTTGTTTCATTGATTACTTGACACCTTTTTTCCCTTTTTCAGATTTTGCCTGGCCTTTAGGTTTTTCTCTGAAAAGCATTTTGGTAATACTTCCGCGTCCCAGCTGGATAATATCACCATTCTTAAGTATATGAGACTTCTTTGGGCTGGCAATCTCACCGTTGATTAGTGTTTCTGCCAAAGGCTCAAGGTATACATTGCCATTTCGGTAGGCGAGTCTGGCGTGTAAGTCCTCTACATATTTGTCCTGTAAGGCCCATTTCACCAGTACTTCGCATTGTTTGGGATTGGTCCCAATCATGATCTCTATTCCGGCTTTCAGCCATTTGCTGATTGGATTGACTCTCCGATAAGCAGGTGGAGAAAGGTATTCCAATTCAAAATCTTCCAAACTTTTTACTACAGATACAATGATCACTCCCAGCAATCCTCCTGAGGCAATAAAGCTCAGCATTAAGGCTGTTTCTGCTTCATTTCCAATTCCCTGAAAAAGAAGGATATACACTGCAAATCCAAAGATTGCAGAAGCCAATCCTCCCAAAATTCCTCTTACCGGCGGTATACTTGACTGTATTGACAAGATATATCCCAATGCAGGTCCAAAGAGCAGCCATGTAAGCAGGGTTCCGCCGATTTGATTTTTTAAAGCAACATCTTTCAACCATTCACCTATGGAAAAAATGATAAAACCTGCCAGCGCGGCAAGCAACGTTCTCAGGAGAATTCTCCACCAGGATATTTTCCTCGTTTGGCCAAGTTCTTCTACCCAGGAAAGTAATAATCCAAGCCCAAATCCGAATCCCAGTCCCAAAACGCCTTCTCCTGTGGAAAACTCCATTTTTATCAAAGCCTGGAC
>JAGQVA010000479.1 GCA_020438265.1 Bacteroidota bacterium | reverse complement strand
GAGTTGGGGAATGAATTTGTCAATTTATAGAGTGAGAGGAGAAAAAGGGAGACTGTCGTTAAAGGCCGATGTTAATGTAAAACACGGAGGTTCAGAGGAGTTGGTATTCAAATTTTATCTCTGTGCCTCCGTGTTTTATATTAATTCAGCCTTCCTATCATCTTTTGCCAGGCAAAACAACCACAAATTCCGTGTATTCCCCTTCCACACTGTCAACCGTCAATTTTCCCTGATGGCCCTGGACAATGATATCGTAGCTAATGGATAATCCCAATCCGGTATTTCCCTGGCCTGTGGGTTTGGTGGTAAAAAATGGCTGGAAGATTTTTGCCAGATTATCCTGAGAGATTCCTGTTCCGTTGTCTCTGATTCTGATTTCCTGATATTGATTGATTTGGCGAGTTTGAATGTGAATAAGCGGTTTGAATGTATCATCGCCCTGGTTTGATTTTTCGTTTAGTGCATAACAGGCATTGGAGACAAGATTGATAATTACCCGGCCTATTTCCTGCGGATTCACTTCAATTGAAGATAAATCATCAGTCAGATTATACTCAAAATGAACAGGCGTGTAGTTTTCCTGAGATTTATATCCATAATACGCTAATTGTACCTGTTCTTTGATGAGTTCATTCAGAGAAACTTCTGCGCGTTGCCCATGATTATCATTGGCATGGTTGCGCATACTGCTGACGATATTATCTGCCCGCTGGCCATTTTTGCGGATAACTGTAGCATTTTCCCGAAGATCTTTGATGATATCCTTGATTACCGCTCGTTCTGCTTCGGCAATCGTTGGCAAAAAGCGCTCAAATTCTTCTTCCAGTTCATCGGCAAGTTCGATGGAAACCTGCGCATAATTATTCACAAAATTGAGCGGATTTTTCACTTCATGTGCAATTCCCATGGTTACTTGTCCCAGAGATGCCATTTTTTCCTGAAGGATGAGTTGTTGTTGCGTTTTTTGGAGGTGATCTAAAGAGTCTGCCAGTTGAATGTTTTTCTCCTGAATTTCTTGTGTTCTTTTTTCTACCAGAGCTTCCAGCTCCTGATTACGGGCCTTCAGCTTTTGTATTCTCCAACTGATAAAAAGATAAATCAGCAAGGCAAATACTATCGCATACAGGAGAAGAGCCCACGAGGAACGATACCACGGCGGTGAGATATGAAGAATAAAACTTCCTTCCTGACTGATTTGATTGTAACGATCCCTGGCTCTTACGATAAAAGTATATTTCCCCTCGGGCAAATTTCCATATTCCTTTTCGGCTTTTCCGGACCATGAGGACCATTTTTGCTCAAATCCTTTCAGAATATACTGATATTCGATTTTATCTGAATCTTCATAGACAGGAGCGGCATATTCAAATCGAATATTACTTTCACTGTATTTCATGTTGACAGGCTTTAATTTCTCATCGGGGTCGAGATAAGCGCCTCCATATAGAGTGATACTATCGGCAAGAACGACTCCTCTTATAATTACCTGAAAATCAGAATCCATTTTCTCTTCCACAGATGTATCGTAGCGAATCACCCCTCCTACACCACCAAACCAGATGATATCAGGATCAAGCGGGTCAGGGTAAACAGAAAAAATATTGCCTAAATCTGTAATTTTCTCATAAGGAAGATCCTCTGAGGTGTAAATTCCTTCACTATTGCGTTTGATAAGGTCCAGAATGGGCTGTTCTCTCCCTTTGATAAAACTGCATATCATGAACTCTTCGGGGCGAATGGGGAATAATTTAAAAATCTCTCTGCCAGGATCAATAAAATGGCTGCCATAAGTAGAATCGAGGGTAAAACGCTGGCTTTCTTCGTGAAAAGACCTTAATCCGGAAGGAGTGCCCAGAAGAACTTTATTATCAATATTACCCACCCAACTCCAGGAACGAATTCCATTTTCCTGACCAAAGATCTGCGTTTTATGGGATTCCAATTCTACATTCTGTTCAATGTTATTCAGGTCAGATAAGTTTAATTCCAGCTTTATTACCTTATCATAAACAGAAAACCAGATCACGCCCGGCTTTTCTTCCACAACAGATCCGACAATCTGGCCAATCCCCTGAATCACTCCGGATAAAGTTTGTTCTTCGACATTAAAAACCCTTAATCCTTCGTCAACACCTACATAAATCATATTTGGGTCATAAGGAGATTGATACAAGAGGTTAACGCCCAGGGGAATCATGGACGATACCTCATTCTTGTTCAGCCTCGCTATTCCCAGACCTCCTCCGGCAATCAAATCAGAAGAATGTGTGAGCAGAGACCCGATCTGACCAAGCGGACTGGTTATGAGTTCAATTTCGGGAGGAGTTGCTATATCGGTAGATTTTTTCAAATGATAAATCCCTGATTGCCCTCCAAAATATAGCTCGTTTCCCAATCGGGTAATTGTATTAATAGTCCTTCCCATTCCGATCCTCTCATCGTATTTCGTTATAGGAGAATGGAGACTTATTCTGGCCAAACCATCATTCAACCCAATCCATAGCCCATCCTGATTATCTTCTATCACGTCCCAGGCCTGATTATTTCTAAGCCCCATAGATTGATTAAATACATGCTTCAGATTCCCTTTTGAGTCAGTCAGAATGATATTTTGAGGTATTAACTGAAAAACCCAGTCTCCATTTTTCAACGTTTCCCCTTTAAAAACCACTCCGTTATTTAGCAGTTTCTGTGTCTGAGGATCAAGGTCATAAGGGGTTATTTTTTCCCCGTCAAAATAAAAAAGGCCATACCGGGTGGTAGCAATGATAAAATCTGTTTCACGTTGGTTGTTTAAAGGGAAAATGGCCCTTACTCCATAACCGGAAAATAATTCGCCATCCGGAATGAGCTCAAATTCCTTTCCGTTAAATCGGGTCAAACCGATTCCTCTTTTCCTTACATAAAGATTTCCATTCACCCAATGAAAAGGGTCAAAATTTTCTTCGGAAGAAAAGGCTCTCATTTCACCTTTTGTCGGGTCATTTTGAGGAATCCATTGAAAAAGATGATGTGGCCCACAGAAAAACACCTCGTCAGGTGTGCAGATAATTTTCTCTATGACCTTAAAGTTTCTGAATTGTTCCGGGATTTGAGAAGCTAAAGAATGGAAAAACAACCTGTTTACAGAATCTTTTAATAAGACACCTATACTATTATCTCCTCCAATATAAATATGATTTTGCTCACTCATAGCCATAGAGCGATGAGAGCCGATATTCGCTTTGTGCCAGTTTACACCATCATACACCAATAAATCACTCCGATTCAGCACATATAATAAGCCATCCTTCCCGATTTCCAGGGAAAAATTTTGATCAACCCCACCATAGTCTTCCGGGGAAAAATTCTGAATAAGGGGGAGGCCTGCTTCCAAATGAGGGTTATTTTTTTTGGTCTGTCCCAAAAGGCAAGAGACAAACGAAATAAAAATAAAGAAGGATATGTAAAACCGCTTATACATGAATGAAAAATAAGTGAACAAAGTACCAGAGAGAATGCCAACAAAATCCAAAGGTGAATCCCGATTCCTGGTGGTTCAATTTGTAAGTTTCTAACCACTAGCAATTGAATATACAAAACAGTTTGAAAATGATAGTGGTAATTATAACCGGGTAGTTACTTTCAGGAACCCGCCTCTCAGAGGAATTAAGGCTCATTCGAGGGGGCCCTGAGCCATAAATTACTTTTCTACAATCGGACTACTACCACTTAACTTCGCCTCCAATGCCTGCATTCTCGATTCAAAATCAATTCTCAGTTGAAGATTTTCAGCTTGAAGTTTCTCTATAGTGGCCTTCATTTCCTCAATCATCCGCTGCTGCTCCTGCGTCGCACTCACATTCAGCATTGAAAGAGCCTCATAATCCACTGTGTGAAAATCATTCACTTCCCGACCGTAGACAAAAACTGTTTCGGTTTCCATATTGCCCGTTTCAAGTTTCGCAACCTGGAAGCGATTGTTATCTACCGCACTGATTTCGTATATGTCTGAACCATTTTGGGTAATGATCTTTACTCTTTCCCCCGTTTTCAAATCAGTCTCAAGCATAATCCAGCCATCTTTTACCTCAGCCCGCTGATAGATGTCGGGAATGACTTCGGTCAGTTTGGTGGATACAGCCTGTGGATACACCTCGGCCACTTGCTGGGCGATGACCTTTTTCTGTGGTGTTTTGCCTTTGGAATGGCGATGGTGTCGCGGAGGGTGTAGTCGGTTATTTGTATCTGCATCAGAGTAGCGAGGTCTTCATGAGCATTGGATGTGCCCCGAATGTTTTTGATCCGCATGTCGGAATGGGCGTTGAATTCAGAAGCAGCAATACGATGAGTGGCGTACAGGGAATAGGGGTTAGTGCTGGGACTACCGGCACCGCCCGTATTGCCACTACTATTCAACCAGCCATAACTCAGACTGCTGGAGACACTACCGTTGATGACCACTTTGGCCTGGGTAGGGTTTTTGGTGCCAATGCCGACACGACCGGCCGAGTCTATCCGCATCCTTTCTCCGGCGACAAAATCAAAAGTCAGGACTGGTCCTTGCTTAACCTTAAAATAGGCCTCATTTGGCTGGGGGTGCCCGCTGCTGTTTATCCCAAATTCTAATGCTTTATTGACATCATTCGTAAATCTGATCCCGGAGGTAGTATTGACTGAAGCTGTATTGACGATATCAAGTGCCTGAGTAGTGAAAGCAGCCTCGAGCCTGAGTGCTCCACGAACATCCAGTTTCGCGCCGGGGGTAGTCGTACCGATACCGATATTGCTATTCCCTTCCACCACAAATGCACCGTTTTGAATGTCCACAATATCTGTTGTGCCTAATGAACCACTCGTGATTTTCAGGACATTTGCACCGTTTGTTCCACCATTGTTCAGGGTCATCA
>JAGQVA010000046.1 GCA_020438265.1 Bacteroidota bacterium | reverse complement strand
AAGAAATTGCAGAGGATTTTGCGAGAAATGATCCTTATGTGTTGAATGGACTAATCACAGAATGGAAGGTCAGGGAATGGAAAGTTGTGGTTGAGTAGCAATAAATTATTGAACCCATCTGCACAATTCAACGCAGATGGGTTCAATTAACATTAATCCAGTTTGCGAAACCGCATTTGTTCCAAAATCTGCCCTGAAGCATTTTTCAGTAACAACACATACGTTCCTTCAGCCAAACTTTCAACCGAAAATATTTCCATGACCTGGCTGGCAGGAGCCAATTCCCGGAGAGCCCCTACCCTTCTTCCCCGCAGGTCGATCATTTCTACCCCAAACTTTTGAGGTTTATCAATGGTCAACTCCAGAATCAACTGATCCTGAGTAGGATTAGGATAAAGAATAAATTTCACGTTACCCAGCAGAGGATCATTAAATGTCCCCGTTAGTTTGTCTGGCTGCTGAAATCCCTGGGTGAGTACCAACATCCCGCTATTACCGGTTTCAATGACTGTTTCTCCGACTGTATAACTTAATTGATTATTCACTGAGCCTGTTGCTCCGATGACAGAACGGGAAAGGGTTTGTCCATAGACCTCCTGTCCAAGAAACAAAACCAATCCCAAACAGATTATATAAACAGTATGTTTCATTTGCTTACTTTTTTATCAATAATTCCAATTCCTGGATTTTTTTCTCCAACTGTGAAATCCGATCTTCCTGATTTTGAATAATGGTTTGTTGCTCTTGCATTGCCGAAACCATTACCGGAATCATCCCTATATAATTTACTACTTTAAATTCAAAACCTTGTCCTTCCGGAGTATCTGATTTTGCTTCATCGTAGGCATGGAAAGCTTTGTTTGTCAAATTGGGCAACAAAGCCTCCACTTCCTGGGCTAAAAACCCAAATTGTTCTCCTTCGGGAAGATTCATAAAATCATATTTTACCCGATCGTAAGTATAGGCTTTGGGCTTGAGTTGCATCACTTTTTCCAGCCCTGACTTGAGCGGCTGAATTTCTGACTTTAAACGAGCATCTGAAGTCAGATATGATCCTGTAGCATAGGTATTTCCACTAAAATATCCCGCATAACCCGTCGTAGTAGGTGCAAAAGCATAAATACCATAATTATTATTGCTAGCTCCTGAAGCATAAGCATAGATTCCGTAGCTCAGATAAGCATCACTATCCGTAGAAATTCCATAAAAATTGTACAGCCGGGGAAAACCGTTATTGCTTGCCTGAGAGAGATTCGCCCTTACACCGTAATTATAAGTGGTGTTTGAGGTAGTCGGAAGATCATTCGTAATATTAATAACACGGGTATTTTGATTCCCGTCAATATCAAGGGTGTAGGATGGTGTTGCATCATTGATTCCAATTCTTCCCCTTGCATTGACTGTAAATAAATCGCCCGCACTACTATGGTAAATATTGAACTGGGCATTGGCCAGATTGGTATCGGTGCGGGCTGCAATATCCCAAAAGTTGTTATGGATATTATTATTAAAAGTAATGCGAGAAAAATCAAACTGCGTTTCTGTGAGTTTGACATGTCCATATCCGGTAGCACTATTGGTACTGACGTGAAACTTGGTTTCAGGAGAAGAAGTTCCAATCCCCACCCGCTGCTGTCCGGCTAATTGTATATATAACACCGGAATATTATCCCCCATCCAGGTAAAAGCATCCGAAGTATCATTATACTGAATGCCCCAACTGGGAAAAGAAGGTGAATGCGCCAAAAGCATCCGGGTGCTGTTGTTAGTACCGCTGGCAAACATTTGAATCATCGGTGCATTTGCACCGTTTGAACTGGCAAAACGCAGGCTCCCCTGATCATCATTAAAGACAATGTCTCCATCGGAACCATGAACCTGGAGTTTGTCTCCATTTCCAACCGTCAGAGTAGCAGTTGGACTATTATCCCCAATCCCTACATTACCTGTATTGAAATATAAATTACTTCCGGAAGTGTTCCAGGGAGAAACCAAAGAAGCAAGGCTCACACTTCCTCCCCCCAGGCTAAGGCTTAATGTATTACTACTCAGAGAAAGACTCTGTATCTCGTTGGTAGCACTCGCATCTGCATCATTCACATTATCGGTAGAATTAATGGTAAAATTAGGATAAGTACCTGAAACGGAAGTCGCTCCTGTTCCATTGAGTGTTACCGTCTGATCCGGGGCTGAATTGGAGATCATTGATCCGGAAATACTGATTCCGGTTCCCGCATTATAAGTTGTGCCCGCAGGAAGGGCAATGGTATTCCCATTAGAGATAGAAAGCATATTTCCCGAAATGGAAAGAGACTGAATTTCATTGTCAGGACTGGCATCCGCATCTTCGGTTTTATCATCCCCGGGAACCCATGCAGTTCCATCCCAGGTTAAAACCTGATCAGGAGCCACGTTTGATGCGTTTACATCCCGGAGCTGATCGAGGTTCATATTGGTAGCAACCTTTGCCATGGGAACCGCTTCAAAGAGAGATGTATCAACCGAAAATCCATTCAATTCTACTATTAGATAATAGTCGTGATCCGTCCAGACGAAATCGTTAAAATCACCTGATTCAACGACTCCTTTGCCAATATTTACCTGCAATAGTCCATAATTATTGGTTACAGGTGTATGTTTTTCCTGGTAAACCAGCGCTCCGGCTGGGGTGTTTTCTCTGATCTGAAATCGCAGGTTCACCGAAGTATTGGTAAGGGCTTCTCCGCTATTATCCCGGGCCATAGCCTGATAGTGAAATCCTTTATCAGATTGAGTGAAAGCAGAGAAAAAAAAGAAAAAAGTCAGGAGGAAAAGCAGAAGGGAAGTTTTGTTTTTCATGTAAAATGAAATTAGGAGTTTTAATTAGAGTTAATAAAAAGCTAGGCAATTTTTGGGATATGAATAAGGTTAAATCATTGTTTTTCTTACTCTTAATAGTGCTTTAAACTTGCGGATATGTTACCACTCAAAATCGTTTTACGAATGTATAGGGATTGGAAAAAGAATTCATCATCTTTACTCATTATTTGACGAAAAGCTTATGAAAACATGGTTGTTTATTCCCCTGTTATTTTTTCTTTATGCCTGCAGACTGGGATCTTCCTCCGAATCCGGCCAAACCCTCGCAGAGCGTTTTTGCGTTTCTGATGATGCATTTATCGCTACGGATGATGCATTTTCTTCGGGTGCATTAAAAACGGTCTTTGCAGATAAAATTGAAATTAATCTTCCTTTTGGTGCGCTAAATCAGCTTCACCAGGAATTGGGACTGCCAATGCAACTCAATGCTGAAATGGATCACGAGGTGTATATGATGGATTTTCTGGGGATGTTAAATCAACAATCCTGCTTTTGCACCATTTTGGTTGATGTGGAATTTAATGGCCGGCAAAAGGAACTTGTGCTCATGAGCGTCGCCGGAAATACGCTTACACCTGTAGCGATTTTGGCGGGTGATTATTCCTTTGCAGAATGTACCATAGAACTTTCCTCCGCTTTTATTGACAAAAATATTGAAGTCGTTAAACAGCGAACCTGCATGGGAGAGGAGGAAGAACCTGTGATTTTGAATTTAAGTGGAAAGTTGAAATAATTAATCATTATCACGACTGATTTTCTTTCACTTTTAAACCTTCCAGGTTTTCGAAACCTGGAAGGTTTTGGGCAAATAATAAATCAGTCGTGATAATCACTATTATCCTGCTACAAACTTTTGTGGAGCAATGCATTTTTTCTCCGAATGATAAGCCCTATACTTTTTTCGGGAGAAGCCTCAAAAAAAGGGAAAAAAAATACCAGATCGAACGATATAATTCGTTAATTTAGGGAGCAAGATTATTCTCCATTGAAAAAAAATAGGAAACATTTTCTATTTTTTGATTTCCATCCTGCTGACTTGAGATATTGATCGAACCAAAATTTGATTTCATGCAAGTTTTACTATCCCTTGATAGTTTACTTTCGTTGTCATATTCGAAGAATTTACTTCTATGAATGATGGCCTGCTTTTTGAATTATCTTCAAATGAAAACAATAAAATTTTACCGAACTCTTTAAAACCAGAAAAACCATCAGAACCGTTGAAACCCAAACTTAAACTCTCTCTGCTAATTCTTTGTTTTTTGTTATCCAACGCCCTCGTAATTGCTCAAACAGAACTGAATAAAGCGACAGATTTATTGCAGCTTGAACGGGACGAAATCATTTATAGTGCCATAAAAACTGTAGAAGAATTAAATCGCCTCTACAACACCATCACAGATGAGAATCTTGTCCCGATCCAGATCGAAAAGGCAATCACAGAAGCAATTACCCCCGGATCTCCCAGGCAATTGTTTTATTCACAGGATGTCATCATCGACGACGATGTCAATCCAAAAAACGCCAGTTATTTTACCATAGAAAAAAAAAGAGTCAAAGAATATTTACAGGACCTTGATTATTCATATCAAAAAAATGTCAATCAAAGCGTTCAGATTATCAACCTCAAAACTTCGAAGGTAAAAAAAACAGATTATTACTTCGTCAGAATCTATTTTGAGAAAATTATCACAGGCAGGCACAAGACCATCAATGAGCCTTATGATGATTTGAAAAGGGTTGCAACCATTATTGCAGAAAAACCGGGAAACCATTGGAAGACTTATATTTCCAATATCAGTTTTTACCGCCCCTCTTTCCCCATTGACGATTCTCAATATGATCTCCCCCAGCCTGCTTTAAGAGAACCATTACGGTTTAATTATTCCTTATATTCTGACACTTCCACCCAACAACCTGTTTTTATCAATGCAGCTTATATCGATTCAATTACTCAGGCAAAAATAGATTCGATCAGGCAACTGGAAGAGGCACTTGAAGCGGAAGAAATTCAGGCATCATGTGAATATTTCATGAGTGAAGGCAATGCTGCCAGAAACAAAGAACAATGGGAAAACGCGTTAAATCATTATTATCGGGTAAGCGCTCAGGAGTGTAATCGAATTTCTACCTATAACCGAATCCAGGAAGTTCAGCGCATGATCAACCTGGAAGCTTCTTTTTCAGAAAATACACAAACAGATTATCAGTTGCTGGGACAGCAATATCGGGATCAGGGAGATTATGCCAAAGCGATTGATATGTATCAACAAAGTGTTCAGGGAAGCCTTTCTGCTTTGAATATACAATACGAGTTAGCTTCTCTGAAAATGGTTTTGGAAACCCTTGATAAAATCAGTCAGGACTGCGGAAAAGATAGCAGGGGATGTATTACGCTCTTATCAGATGAAATTCTCAAAACTCCGAGTGAGCCGCATTATTACCGTGCCAGAGCAGCGAAGTACCTGGAACGTAATCAGGCAGAACGAGCCATCACAGACCTTGAAAAGACCATTGAATTACGTCCAAAAGATGTAAAAGCCAGGGTCATGCTGGCGGATATTTTTCTCAAACTTTCCAAACAATCGAAAGAAGAAACTGAAAAAGCCAACCTTCAGAAAGAGGCACTTGATTTATATAATGCGATTATACCTTCAGTCGACAGTGCAGAACCCTATTTGCTCAAGCGGGCATATCTCTACAGCCTTGATCCTGATAACTTTAACTACGCGCTCAACGATTACCAAACAATCCTTATCTATAATCAACAGTCCTATGAAACCCTCATGCTTAGAGGGAAACTTTATATGGCAACTCAGGACTGGATAAAGGCTAAATTAAACTTCGACCAGGCTGCCGCAATCAAACCGGAATCTGCTGAGCCTTACTATTTCAGGGGAATTTGCCAGATAAAACGCGGATATGTTTCCTCAGCGGATGATTTTTTCACCCAGGCGAGAAACCTGCGTATGGACCGTCAGCAAACCGATTTTTTAAACGATGAGGCCCAAAAATATTTTGATCTCTCTCAATTGGAAGAAGGAGACGAAGCCATTCGTTTGTTGACTTTCGCCATAACCATTAACCCCGAAATGCACTGGGCATGGGCAGCACGAGGACAGGTTTTTCACAATCAACACCGATACAAAGAAGCGATACGGGACTATAGTCAGGCTTTGATTTACGACAGCAATAACGCTGACTATATGTATCTTCAGGGACTGGCATATCAGGCAAATATGGAATTTCAGGCAGCAATTAATAATTATGAGCGGGCGATTGATGAAGAAAGAAATGCTCCTTATTTGCTTCAACTGGGAGATGTACACTATGTTTTGGGACAGTACAGAGAAAGTCTTGAGGCTTATCAGGAAGGATTAAAACTTTCTCCTGACAATCCCTTTTTACTGTATAAATCAGGAAAAGCGTTTCTGGGAATGGGAGATTATATCAGTGCCCGTAACTCCTTCACTAATGCCCTTAGTGCCAAAGAAGCTATTAAAGGCACACTCCGTTCAGCAGTATACTTCTATCGTGGCAATGCCAATTTTCAAATGGGAGAATATCGTCAGGCAATGAAAAATTACCAGGCTTCAGAAGAAGATTCCCATAAGCCCGGGCGGGTATATGCAGCTTATGGTGATATCTATTTTATGTACAGAGAGTTTGATAAAGCGGAAGAAATCTATCTGGTTGCGCTGAAAAAAGGATATGTAGATCCTCAAAGAATTACCCACCAAATCGGAAAAATTTTCATGGCCAGAGAAGAATATAAAGAAGCCATTGCACAATTTAAGAAGTGTCTTTACGATCCTTCAGAACTGGCTTTTTTCTCTTTTGGCGAGAGCAAAAATAACCGGGGAACTGAAAAATATGAAGCACAGATCAAACGAGACCTGGGTCTCGCATATCTATACCAGGGAGATAAATTGATTGCATTAAAAATGCTGGAAGAAGCATTAAAGGTCAATCCTCAGGATGGACTGGCACATTACGGCAAGGCTTGCTTGCTGGCTTCAGACAGCGGATCAATTCAGAAAATCATTTCACATCTGGAAGTTGCCCTCAATAGCCATCAGGTAAACAAGTATTTTATCAAACAATCCCCTTATTTTGATTCAATCAAAAAGCTGGAAGACTATAAAAATCTCTTAAAAAATTACTAAAAGCGCTAAATAATATGAGAATTGATTACGTGAGAAAGCGTATTTTTTCAGTTTTTTCATTCCAATGCCTTTTGTGGGGTACCTTTTTTCTGCAGATGATTTTTGTACCCAAACTTCACAGCCAGATTTACCAGGGATATGAAGTCAGTAATTATGCAGGGGTAATTGGGCTGGATTTTCAACCTGCATCTATCGTCGACAACCGCAATAAACTGGATATTCTTGTTGGTGGTTTTGGAAGTAGTGTAGAAAATAATATCATCAAGCTGGATATAGAAACCATGGTAAATTTCCAGCATTCCCAGCTAAGCGATTACCTTACAGGAGAGTCAGCCATCAATATTGATGATGACGGTTTTATCAAAATTCAGAATCAAATCAATTTTCTCTCCCTGATGGCCAGTCCGTCCAAATACTGGGGAATCGGTTTTCAGGTAAAAGCCAGGAACTTTGCCCAGGTTGAAGGATTCTCTTCCCAAACGGCAGAGGTTTTTATTGACGAAATCAGCAACATTACCGGACCAGGATATTTTCCCGATAATCCTTTTCGATACCAGTCTTCTTCTTTTTTTGAAACAGGCTTTACTCTGGGAGGAGGGTTTGACCACAAAGCCCATGCATTCAGGTTTGGCATTACGGGAAATTATCTGGCAGGAATAGATTTTCTTGACCTGAATGTGAGACAACTGGACCTGAATATCACCAGCCCGGAAGCGATAGAAGTGAATCTGGACCTGACTTATGCAAGATCGCCGGGGATTCACCTTCCTATTGGGGAAAGATTAAGCCAGCTGGATCTCAGCCAACATAATGGATACAGCCTGAATATGGGTTTTGTCTACGAATTCAGGCCCAGGTATAAAAATCATTTTTACGGCCCTATGGGGCTGCCTCAGGAAAGGCAGGACTGGAATAAATACCACCTGAAAATTGGCGCTTCCATCAAAGACTGGGGACAAATTTCCTATGAAACCTCCACCCAAAATACCATCTTTATCGATAGTACCATCGTCAATCCTGAACAATTAACCCTGGACAATTCGGAGCAGCTGGAGGATATTCTTGCTCCACTTAACCAAAGTGGACAGATTTCAGCATATCCTTATGCCTTGCAAACGCAGTTAAATGCCTATGTGGATCTGAGGATTACTCAGACCATTTATCTCAATCTCGCCTATCGCTCGATCCTGGATATTCAGGGACAACAGATCCTTTTTGAGGGAAATCCCTGGTTTTCAGCCATTCCAAGAATTGAAAGTAATGTCGCCGAGTTTGGAATTCCCATTCGTGTAACCGGAAACCGGGAAGCTCTTGTTGGGGCTTATCTGCGGGTTGGACCTTTGTTAATTGGAACCGGAAGTGTGGGGAGTTTATTACTTCCCAAACGAAGAGGGTATCGACTCAATGCCTATGCAGCTTTGAGAGTGCCATTGAATCATCGGAAACCATAAGTTAAATGAAGATTTACAGATAAAAGAAGGAAAGGAAATGTATTTTTGTATAATTTCTGAATTGACATTATCAAAACTTCATGACAAGGTTTTTCATTTTATACATTTCCCTTTTTCTTCTATTGGCCTGTAACCAGTCTGATTCTTCATCAAATACAACTACTGGCAATTCATTGACCCATTCAGACAAAACTCCTAAAGAAAATATTTCTTGGGCTGGTTTCCCAAACTTAACTGAGGTATCAGTTTCAATCCAAAAACACCAACAAGTCTTTTTTGAGAAATACCTTCTACCCTGGTCAATTAATAAAAATCAATTACCTCAATTTCTTGACCATCAATGGATTCCAGGAAAAGATTCTACCTACGCAACAAACAATTTTCTGGGTCAGAAAAACGATTGGTATGGTGAAAACAAACAACTCTATCCGGAAAACATCAAACAGCGCATTGCCCAAAACGCTGATTTTAGCGGTTTCCCCAATTTTTTCCACAAAGGAATTACCGTCAATCATACTGATCTGAGGCGATTACCCACCGAAAAACCGGGCTATGGAACTTATTCGCAAGCAGGGGAAGGATTTCCTTTTGATTATTTTCAGGAAACCAGCGTATGGGCAAATACGCCGGTTTTGCTGTTACAGCTTTCCCTGGACCGCCAGTGGGCTTATGTGATTACTTCTTTTTACAAAGGTTGGGTGCCTTTTAAAGATCTGGCAATAGTCGATGAACCATTTATCAATCAGTGGAAAGGTGGAGAATTTGCGTTTGTGGTGAAGGATCATTTTCCCATTCATAGCTCAGACGGCATTTCTGGTTTGAATGGAAGAATTGGGATGGTTTTACCTGTAAAGAGTTCTGCTCAAAATCAGGTTACGGTTTATTTACCTGTCATTGGAAACGATCATAAAGCGATTCTGAAGGAAGCAGACATTGATCAGGGAAATATTCGCACAGGTTTTTCTCAGATGAATGAAACCCTGATTAAGAGTATGGCTCAGGATATGGTTGGTCAGGCTTATGGCTGGGGAGGTTTTATGGGAAACAGAGATTGTTCATCCACCATT
The DNA here is from genome assembly GCA_020438265.1 of Bacteroidota bacterium. Lineage (GTDB taxonomy): Bacteria > Bacteroidota > Bacteroidia > J057 > J057 > JAGQVA01. Next base: position 5,096 of record JAGQVA010000046.1, on the reverse strand, counting down.
CGGGATTTCCTGACTCCTTTTGGTATTTGGTTGCCTCGAAATTCGACGGATCAGGCCATCTATGGTGATGTGGTAGCTGGTAAGAACTATGATTTATCCCAGTTCCATTCTCGTGAAGAAAAAATACAATTCATCAAAGAAAAAGGAATTCCATTTCTCACCATTCTCTGGATGAGAGGGCACGCCATGCTTTATATTGGCAATGATTCTACAGGTATGCCTTTGATTTTACATTCCAAATGGGCGTTAAAAACGGTTTATCCCGAAACTGAAGCACTCAATCTTATCACAGCGAATTATCCCGTGGAGGGCATTCATAAAACGACCTCAGCCGATGAAAAGACAGGAAAAGAGATTACGCAGTTTGTTGGGCGCAGATTGATTGGCAAAACAGTCATTACTTCGGTTAATTTTGATCAGGTTTATGACGATTTGAAATCGTATATCATTGATGATATAATCAAGATGGCTGTACTGGTAGCGGAGAATTAGACACATTGTAGTACGACTCATTTCTCACCACATAGCAACATAATCTGTAAGAAGAAAGAAAACATAGAAGAAAAGGAAAGTACTAATCCCAGATTTTATATGATTCCTTTTTTCCAAATTCAAGCTATGATACTATGTGGTAAAATACGAGGATGCCATAACTTTTATCAAAGAATCTTGTTATTTATTAATCACCTGAAAAAGAGCAATTTCCGTGTAATCAAAACCAATTAGTGAAGTTGTAAAACCAACGTTTTTTCAGTTAATTCGATAATCATTGCAAAGAGACTGATATGAAAAAACTTTTATTTTCAATTCTTATACTGTTACCTTTTTATCTTTCTGCCCAGTCAGGAGCTTCATCCGGGGATTTTGAATTTTACCTGGATATCAGCCGTTTTTATGATTTTCAGGTAAACAAAACCATTGTAGAATTTTATCTTGGCGTCAACGCTCATTCCATCAAATTCAAAAAGGAAGATGACGACAAATACCAGGCTTCGGTAAATATCAGCTGGTTTCTGCAAAAACTGGAAAATGGAGATAGTGTCGGGGTGCTGAGTGATAGTTATGTTTTGGGATATGCAGACCAACTCCGCCCTTCCGATACAACTGATGTAGCACAGCTAATTCCGCTGTTTCACATGCAGAAAATAGACCTTGATCCAGGCACATATCTGTTGACAGGAGTAGCCTACGATATGCTGGCACCTGTTACGCGAAAAATCACTGCCATTAATGAATTTATTGTCGAGCCCATGGCTGATGATAAAATCATGTTTAGCGATGTCAAATGGGTTGCTGCGGAAAAAGACCGGGTGCGCACCAGGGATGATTTAATTCCTATGGTAACGGGAGATTTGTTTGTGAATCAGGACAAACTGGTATACTACCAGGAAATCTATAATACCGCTGCGGTATACGATAAACCTTTTATCATTCGGAGTAATATTCTTCAGGGAAATCAGGTTCTCTGGAATTATGAAAACACCCAGGACCGGACGCCAGCTGCTTCCCGCCGAAATGCCTTTAAAACAGAATTTGAGATTGATAAGCTGGCTTCCAATACCTATTTCCTGCAAACAGAAGTATTGGATCGGAAAAACAAACCCATTGCGACTTACAGGAAAAAGTTTTTTGTTGTCAATACCCGGGTTTCCAACGAATTTGATAATATCATTGTAGATAGTGAATCTGACATTTTTAATGAATATACAGAAGAACAGCTCTCCTACTATCTAAAAACCCTTATCCACACCAGTACCGAGCAGGAAGCTGCCTTTATCAAAGCGCTGGACAATTACGAGCAAAAGAAAAATTTCCTTTACAGCTTCTTTGAGAAGCGCAAAAAAGATCCCTCACAAGAGGTAAGCGCGCTTTGGAATGGCCACCTGCTGGCTTTGGATTATGTCAATCAACAATACAAATCTACATTCAGAGAAGGATGGCAAACAGACCGTGGAAGAGTATTTTTGAAATATGGAATTCCACAGGATGTGGAGCGGTTTCCAGCAGAAGCGAATTTAATTCCTTACGAAATCTGGCGTTATAATCGACTGGGAGCACAGACCAATGTGATCTTTATATTCTTTGATCAGGATCTTTCTTCCAATGAATATGTTCTCTTGCACTCAACCAAATATGGTGAAGTTAATAATCCACGCTGGCGGGAGCAGCTTCGCAACAAAGGCTTAACGCCTGGTTCGGTTGATTATGAACAATTTGATCCGTTAAATAACCGGATTGATTCCAAGCTGAATCCGGATGGGACACGGAGGAATTGATGAAGGTTGATCATATAATAATTCAGACCTTAGCTAAATAGCTAAGGTCTTTATTCATAATCACTATCATTGAAGCTTTTGAGACACTTTTTTTTAACTGCCTTTTTCTGGTTTGCCTACGGAATCGTTTACAGCCTGAGCCTTTTACCCTTTTGGGTTTGGTACAGAATCAGCGATGTTCTGTATGTGATTGTATTTCATCTTATTGGTTATAGGAAAAAAGTAGTTTATCAAAATCTGAAAAGGGTTTTTCCTGAATATAGCGATTCACACATTCACACCATTGCTAAAAAGTTTTACAGCCATTTTTGCGACTGGCTCATAGAAATCATCAAAGGGTTTTCCATGTCGGATAACGAACTGGCTAAAAGAGTCAGGCTGATAACGGAAGGCGTTCCGGAAGAGGTCATAGAAGGCAAAAAAGGTACGCTGATGGTAGGAACGCATTATGGTAATAATGAATGGTTATTGGCACGGTTAGATTTGATGATTAATCGTCGTTATAATGCCTATGCGGTATATTCCTCCATTTCCAATAAAGTTTTGGAAAAGATGATTTTTAAGGCCCGGGGACGCCGTGGTGTACAGTTTGTTCCCATGCGAAAAGCAATGGTTCAGGCTGTCAGAAAAATGAAAGAAACCTGCATGTTTGGTTTTTTGACTGATCAGGCACCCCACAGAGGTCAGAGACAATATTTCACGCTTTTTCTAAACCAGCCCACTTCCTGGCATACTTCCGTTTCCAAAATTGCCCTGCGTACCCAATCAATCGTTTATCTGGGTGATATGCGCAAAGTCAAACGCGGATATTATACACTCAAGCTTATCAAGCTCGATCCGACTCCCTATCTTCCTGAAACCCAGGAGTCCATTATCGCCTTTACCAATGCGCAAATAGCCATGCTGGAACAGGCCATCAAAGATGAACCTGCTTACTGGCTTTGGTCGCACCGGCGATGGAAAATAAAACCCAGACCCAATGATTATCTTTCTCCCGGAATAGAAACGATGATTGAATAAACAACCTCCTACTTGTCATGCTTCGTATAATTAGCTAATTTTAGCGCCATAATTAAGAAGAACAATATGTTTAATTTATCAGATATGATGGGAAAATTTCAGGAGATGCAAAATCGCCTGAAAGAGGTAAAAGAACAACTGGAGGATATTACGGTAGAATCTGAGGCTGGCGGAGGAATGGTTCGGGTTACCGCTAATGGAAACCGAAAAGTATTAAAAATTCATATTGATCCCGATATTATAGATAAAGACGATCCGGAAATTATGTCTGATCTGATTACCGCAGCAGTCAACAAAGCCCTGGATAAAGCTGAAACCAGGGGTCGGGAAGAAATAGAAGGAGTTACCAAAGGTATGCTACCCAATATTCCCGGGCTGGATTTAGGGAAAATGGGATTAGGCTGATGACGCAGGTTACCATTGCCATTCTCAACTGGAATGGAAAAAACTGGCTGGAAAAGTTTCTGCCCAGCGTCATTGCTACCAATCACCCATCTTATGAGATATTAGTCATTGATAATGGATCAACTGACGATAGTATATCTTTCTTATCAGAAAACTTTCCTTCGGTTAGGGTAGAACAACTGGACCAAAATTATGGATTTACAGGTGGCTATAACCGCGCGATGGCGTTTATTGATACCCCATATATCGTTTTATTAAACAGCGATGTAGAGGTAGAACCCAATTGGCTGGGGCCCCTGGTGGACGTCATGGAAAAAAATCCACAGGTAGCTTCTGTTCAACCCAAAATAAGAGCTCATCACAACAAAACATTGTTTGAATACGCGGGAGCTGCGGGAGGAATGATCGATATACTGGGATATCCTTTTTGCAGGGGGAGAATTTTTGATACCGTTGAAACAGATCAGGGGCAGTTTGAGGAAACGACTGAAATTTTCTGGGCAACCGGCGCCTGTTGTCTCGTCCGAAAGAACGTTATTGATGAAATTGGTTTATTTGAGGAGACATTTTTCGCTCACATGGAAGAGATTGATTTTTGCTGGCGGGCCAAAAATCACGGTTATAAAGTGATGTATGAGCCCAGAAGTGTGGTCTATCATGTTGGTGGAGGCGCACTTCCTCAGGGAAGCCCCAGAAAAACCTATCTGAACGCCCGTAACAGCCTTTCCTGTATGTACCTGAATTTACCTTCCGGAATGGTTTTTCCAAAAGTATTTACCCGATTGGTGCTGGATGGAGTATGGGGTGTAAAGGCACTGCTGGACCGGGATTTTGCAACCATTCCGGCGATTATCAAAGCCCATTTTCACTTTTATGGCCGATTGCCTTATTTAAGAAAACGGAAAAAGGAAATTTATCAGGGTTCTCCAAAAACAATTCCTCAAACCGGGTATTTCCCTAAAAGTATTGTGTGGCAGTACTTTATCAGGGGGAAGAAGAAGTGGTCTGCATTGGAGTCGGAGAAATAATCCTTATCATGAATGGTCCTTTTTCAGACCTTCCAGGTTTTCGAAAACCTGGAAGGTCTTTTCACTCATAATTATCACAAAATCTGCTCCATTACCCAATTCGTACGGGCCCCTGTTTCTCCCGTACTGGGGCAATTTCCCCTTCCCAATAAATCGTCCACGACGGTCTGAATCAAGGGCTGCTGGATATGTTTGGGCATTTCAAAGGAAAATGTTTTTGTTCCTTCCCCATTAATCAGGGTTACATCTGTGGCCGTAAAATAGGAAAACCGAATTTCTCCTTTATCTCCTATAATGATTGTTTCCTCACGCGCCGCTGAATCTGCCACAGCAAAGGACCAGATTCCGCTTCCCACTACCCCACTCT
>JAGQVA010000478.1 GCA_020438265.1 Bacteroidota bacterium | reverse complement strand
GTGAGGGAATTCGTCCGGTCAATTTTCGGAAAGCTAATGTTACTGCTTTTTCAGGTTTGGGGTTTTCCTTTATGATTCTACCAGCCAGCACCCGGCAAGCTTCTACAATCTGAGGATCATTGAGCATCACCAGAGCTTGTAATGGCGTATTGGTTTGACGACGGCGGACACTACACTCATTCCGACGATTGGCATCGAAAATGATCATCGAAGGCGGCGGAAGATTTCGCTTCCAGAATGTATAAATGCTGCGTCGATAGAGCCCGTTTTCCGGATCAATTTCGTATTCCTTGAAATAAAATTTATTGCTGATTTCCCTCCACAAACCATCTGGCTGATAGGGAAATACACTTCGCCCACCCACTTTCTTTTTCAGCAAACCACTTACCGCCAGTGCATTATCGCGAACCATTTCCGCTGAACGGCGATATCTGGGCGAACGCCAAAGGAGTTTATTTTCCGGGTCAATCTCTGCGATTTCTGGTCTTACAACTGAAGACTGTTGATAAGTAGCTGAATTCATCATGAGTCGAATCATTTTTTTAACGTCCCAATCCGATTCGACAAATTCCACCGCCAACCAGTCGAGGAGTTCGGGATGCGTAGGCAAAGCTCCCTGATTTCCAAAATCTTCGGAAGTTTCGACCAGCCCCTTTCCAAATACAATTTGCCACAACTGGTTGACAGCAACTCGTGCAGTCAGTGGATGATCAGGATGAATGAGCCATTGCCCTAAGCCATAACGATTCCGAGGCAAATCTTCCGGGAAAGGAAAAATATGCTCAGGAGTGTTTCGCTCCACCTCTTCTCCATATTGCTCGTAATTTCCTCTTTCCAGAATATAGGTAGGACGAGGTTTTTGCAAGTCTCCCATAACCTGAATTTCACGAACGGTGTCAATGGTGATCAATTCCCGGTCTCGCAAGACTTTGAGTTCTGCGAATGCCTCTGCAAAGTCCGGGTCGTAATTCAGATGGTAAAATTCTTTGATTGCCGTAGAGTTATCATTCGAAAATTCTTTTTCAAATTCAGCTTTACCCAATTCAGTATCGAACAAATATTTCGCTTCCAAAGGACTGATTTCCCCATTAAAGGCTTTAAACTCATCCAGTAATCCTCCTGAAAAGTCCTGGTCATAATGACGATTCCCAATGCGAAAACCATTATAACTGGAATAAACCGTTTGGGCATTGGTTGGGTAAGGAATAATGCTTCGGTAGAGATAATCATAAATAATATCCACTTCTGTTTTTTCCCCATTTTGGAACATGGTGATTCCTTTCGCTTTACTACTCCCATCATAAGAACAGGTAATATGTACCCAGGTATTCAGGGGAATAGAGTCAGCCATTCTCAAGTGCAAAGACTGATAAGGATGAGCATGATTGATGCGAAAAGCCAGGTGGTTATTTTCCACAATCACGTCCCAACCCCGATAACCCTGAATGCGGTAATTTCCATTAAAAACAACATGGGCTTCTTCAAAATCTTTGGGGCGGTAAATCCAGAAACTAATGGCAAAAGGTTCTGTACGCTCAAAAATGACCTTTTCTCCGTCCATACTTAAAGCGCCATCGGCCTGTGATTCAATGGCTTGCCCGATTTTTCCTTCGACCAGTTTTAATCGCCAGATTTTTCCGGGACGACTATCATCCGCCAGATTGGGAGTTGTACTTTCTTTTTCTTCATCGAAAGGCAAATAGACTGTCATCTTCTCCTGAATGGCTTTTTCCAACACATCTACCGAAGGATTTTGTTCCTTCCATTGTTGAAAAGCAGCAGATGAAGCTATTTTCATCTTATTCAAACTATCCGATTTTGCTTCGATTTTTTCAAGTAAAAACTGGCGAATAGAATCTACCTCAGGTGTAGTTAAAGGCAATACCGGCCCTGGATTCATGGAATATTCATTGGGAACCTTTTTCTCCCTTTCCAGCGCATTAGCGCCAAAAATTCCATCTCCTCGTTCGATGACACTATTAAAGAAAGCATATAATTCGTAATAATTTTTCTGGCTAATGGGATCGTATTTATGGTCGTGGCAACGGGCGCATTCCAGGGTTAGCCCCATAAAAGCTTCGCCCAGTGTATTGGTTCGATCAACGACATATTCTACACGAAACTCTTCAGGAATAATTCCTCCTTCAGAATTGTATTTATGATTTCGGTTAAACGCCGTAGCCAGAATCTGTTCCTGTGTTGCGCCGGGAATCTGATCGCCACCAATCTGCCAGAGGATAAATTTGTCGTAGGTGAGATTTTCGTTAAAGGCTTTGATCACCCAATCGCGGTAAGGCCACATAGCATGGTGATAATCATCGAGATACCCTTCACTGTCAGAGAATCTCGCCACATCCAGCCAGTGAGCCGCCATTCTTTCTCCATAATGAGGAGATTCCAGCAAACGATCTACCAACTGAGAAAAAGCATTGGGATCATCATTTTGTAAAAACTGGTCAATTTCCTCTGGTTCAGGTGGCAATCCCGTCAGATCAAAATAAACACGGCGGATTAAGGTCTCTTTTTTCGCTTTTTCGGAAGGAGGAATAGACTGATTTTCAAGCTGATGAGCAATAAACTGATCTATGGGATTTTGTATCCAATCTACATTTTTCACCTTTGGAGGCTCAGGTTTTTCCGGTTTAATAAACGCCCAGTGAGGTTTATAAACGGCGCCTTGTTCGATCCATTTGGTCAGAATGGCAATTTCCTGGTTGGAAAGAGAGAGGTTGGATTCGGGCGGAGGCATAAGTTCTTCAGGATCATTGGCTGTTATTCGATGAAACATCAGACTTCGGGCTGGTTTGCCGGGAACGATGGCTTTGCCAGCACCGGAAGAAAGGGCTTCATAAGCAGATTCGGCTATATCCAGACGGAGGTTTGCTTCGCGTTTGTTTTCATCAGGGCCGTGGCAGGCAAAACACCGGTCTGAGAGGATGGGTTTGATATGGTAGTTGTAATCGAGCTGGTCGGGGAGATGGGCCATTTCAGCTTCGATTTCAGGAGGAATGGATTTTCCGCAGCCAAAGATTAGGATAAAGCTGAGTAAAAGTAGCCATGTCTTTTCCAGGTAAGGCAGAAATTGAGGGATCACACGCATAATAGTAGCAGCTTAGCAATTGCTTAGCTTAATATGGTGAATTTGGGGGAGAGATGAAAGGGGAGCGTGTGATGGGGTGTGAGGGTTAAATATTACTCTACTCCTCTCCGTGAATCTCTGTGCCTATCTCTGTGAACCTCTGTGTAATAGCCTTTTTTAAGTCGCATAGCGACACAATTTGAATTATAACACAGAGGTTCACAGAGGAGCACAGAGGAGCACAGAGATTCACAAAGAATTTGTTTTATTTCTTAGATGATTTACTTACAAACTCATAAATCATCCGAGAAACCTCCGTCATCATCTTCAGTGCAGCCTTATCATCCTGAATATTTTTTGATAAAATCACCAGCACATACTTCTGACCTTCAGGCAGATAAACAATACCCGAATCATGTCTCACCCCTGTAATCCAGCCTGTTTTATGCGCCACTTCCACATCTTTGGGCAATTTGGCGGGGATCACGTCCTTAAAATGCTGCTGTTTGAGGATTTCGATCATGTCCTTGCTGGCGACCTGGGAAACGACTCTTTCTTTGGCAAGACCTTCATAGATCTTTAGCAAATCCATTGCTGTGGTTGTATTGCTCAACCCCTGTTCAAACGCTTTGATATCTTCTACTCCACGCAAAACCTGAATGTCTTCTGCTCCCAGTTGACGCATGGTTTGGGTCACCTTTTTGGCGTCGACCAGCTCTATCAGAATATTCGTGGCCAGATTGCTGCTGTAAACAATCATGTCGTACATGAGTTCCCGAACAGGTAATTTTTCCCCGATATACTGATACATTCTTTCCCCGCTATCCTCATTAAGATCCATCTCGTATTCGCTGCTATCAACGATGCTGTAAAAAGAATTCTTCACCAAAATACTATCATCCAGGTTTACTTTTCCATCATAAGCCTGTTGATAAAGCTCTATCATCACAGGGGTTTTCATGGTACTGGCAGCGTGGAATTCTTTATGTTCATTAATCAGAATTTCCTTTTCTTCATCCCCCAGAAGCAAAAATGCCAGTGCATAATCCCCTTCTACAGAGGCGAATTTGGCTTGAATGGCCGTTTCCAGCTCTGCCAAATTCTGAGGTTTATTTTGATTACAACCAAGCGCAAAACTGACCAGTAATCCTATTCCTAAAAGCTTTACTAATATTTTCATAGATATTTTTCTTGATAGGGAATTGAGATAATATTCCTAAATTACAAGTAAAGAAGGAACTTCACAATTGCCAGATGAACCTATCAACCTATCTGCTGAGCCTATTGTTTTTGTCGGTTTATTCTCCACAAGAGGGAGAATATCAGCATTTAATAGGCACCAAAGCCAAAGCCTGGGAAGTAGAAACCTGGATTAATAGTGAGTCTGTTCTTCTCGAAGACCTGCAAGGAAAAGTCGTTCTTATCCGCTGGTGGACAGGTCCTTACTGCCCCTATTGCATCAACTCGTCTACTGCCCTGAATCTATGGCATGAAAAATATTACGATAAAGGTTTTAGGGTCATTGGAATGTATCACCATAAATCCCGCCGACCTTTTGACCAGGATTTTGTTGAAGCGCTTGCAGACAAAATGCAGTTTGCATTTCCCATTGGAATTGATTCAGGTTGGAAAAATCTGAAAAAATGGTGGTTGGAACCGGTACCTGATGCAGGGTTTACGAGTGTGAGTTTTTTACTGGATCAGAAGGGAGAAATTGTATACATTCATCCCGGTGGAGAATATGTGAAGGGGGATGGGGTTTATGAAGAGTTGGAAGGAAAAATTCAGAAACTTCTTAAAAAATAGGTAATGAAGCAGAATAAT
>JAGQVA010000477.1 GCA_020438265.1 Bacteroidota bacterium | reverse complement strand
AGAAGACAGAGAAAGCATTGAATCTGGATTTGCTATGTTTTCTTTTTCTATGTGGAGGTTTTTTTTATAGCTACTGTGGCTATGTGGTGAAAGCCTGGGACGCCATAACTATTTCCAAAACCATGAATTTCTAACTCAATAGTTTACTTCAAATTCTCCTTAAAAAAGTCTATCGTTCTTTTCCAGGCCAGTTCTGCATTTTCCTTATCGTAACGGGGCGTTGAATCATTATGAAAACCGTGGTTGGCATTTTCATACATATAAGCTGTATATTTTTTCCCATTGGCTTTGAGCGCTTCTTCATAAGCCGGCCAGCCCTCATTCACGCGGGTATCCAATGCCCCAAAATGAAGTAATAAAGGCGCCTGAATCTGAGGAACTTCCTCGGCTGATGGTTGCCCTCCATAAAAAGGTACTGCCGCCGCCAGATCGGGCACTTTTACGGCCATCATATTGGAAATCCAGCCCCCAAAACAAAAACCAACGACTCCTACTTTTCCTGTACATTCGGGGTGGACAGACAAATAGTGAAAAGCAGCGATAAAATCTTCCAGCATTTCGTTTCGATCTCGTTGTCTTTGAAGTGTCCGGCCTTCATCATCCGTGCCGGGATACCCCCCCAATGGCGTAAGCGCATCCGGAGAGATGGAAATAAAACCTGCTTTTGCAGCACGTCTCCCTACATCGGCGATATAAGGATTCAGTCCCCTGTTTTCGTGAACAACCACGATTCCAGGTAGTTTGCCATCTGCATTAGCCGGGCGGGAAAGCTGGGCTTTGATATGTTTGCCACCTTTGACAGAGGTGTAATAGATATCTTCGGTTTTTAATTCCGGGTCGTCTTTGGGAACCTGAATTTTGGTTTCATAATCAGGCATAATGAAACTCAGTAGTGAAGGAACAGTCAGTCCACCAACGGCGTAAAGGGAAAGTTTGTCAAGAAATTGACGACGATCGATGCGGTTGTGGGCGTAATCGTCATACAAGTCAAATACTTCCTGTTTGATGTCTTCTTTTCTGATCATAGCTTTTGGGAGTTAGGGTTAAATTTTCTGGTTTTTATTCAGGTGATAATTCAATTGAAAATATAAAAATGGTATAGAATCTCAAAGAATTATTATGTGGAGATCCTTGTGAGAAGATCCCTCCCTTTGGTCGGGATGCCCCAAAATGGGGCGAGAATTAAAATTGCCAACTGGCAAAACCTATTTTTCCAACTCTAAGTTGGGCATCCCGACAAAGGGAGGGATCTTCATTCGGCTTCTCAATAATGCCTGTTTCATAGTATTAATTTATTATTGCCTGAATCATTGAAATACAATGGCATCAAATAGATTCTCATCGATAAATCACCCTCATTTCACATACCGATTGAGAAAATCATCCTTATATGTCCGCCCAATAGGAATGATTGTCTTATCAATCAGATACACCTGATTCCCCGAGATTTTATCAATCTTTGAAGTATTGATAATGTAGGATTTATGGATGCGGGCAAACTGCCCCTGATCAAGGGTTTCCAGCCAGTAATGCAATGGCTCTGAAGTCAGATATTTTTTCTGGGTTGTATATAGTTCTGTATAATCAGCGTCGGATTTTATATAGTTAATCTCCTCAATAATCACCCGAATCAACTCATAGCCTGATTTGATAAATATTTCCTTTCTGACAGGTTGTTCAATGGGAAACGATTCTGAATACTCCTTTTCCTGGCCTTGGGCGGGAATTTTTGCAACCGCTTTCATAAACCTTTGAAAGGAAAAAGGCTTGAGCAGATAATCCACAACATTCAATTCATAACTTTCCAGGGCATAGTCAGGAAAAGCAGTAGTTAAGATAACATGTGGTTGATTGGAAATCGTTTTTAAAAAATCAATCCCGGAAAGTTTGGGCAAATGTATATCCAGAAAAATCAAATCCACCGATTCGGTTTTCAAAAACTCCATCGCCGGAATGGCATTTGAAAAAACACCTGTTAAGTGTAGCGACCCAATATCTTCTATATATTTTTTCAATATCCGTTGGGCGGGTGGCTGATCTTCTATAATGATACAATTCATGCTTCGTCAGTACGGGTTAATTGAAGGGATAAATGTACACTGTATTGGGTTTCATTTTCCTCAATTTCTAATTGGTAAGCGCCAGGATAAATGAGTTCCAACCGCTTTTTTACATTTTTTAATCCAATGCCTTTGGACAGATTTTCTGTATTGGCCAGTTTTTGAAAATTATTGATACAGTAAAAATCCAGTTTCCCCTGATTAGACAATTGAATATGAATATCGATCATGATATTTTCAGATTGACTCGCCTGACTGTGTTTAAAAGCATTTTCTATAAAAACGATCAGAATCAAAGGCGCGATTTTATACCCGGATTGAATATTATGAGTATGAAAATTCACTACGCCTCTTTCCTCAATTTGCAATTCATACAGCTGAGTAAAATTCTCCAATTGTTCAATTTCCTTCATCAAAGGCACATATTTCTCCCGGCATTCATACAACATATACCTCAACACAGAGCTCAATTCCAGAATAATGGTAGGCGTTTTGGGCGAATTCTCAATCGCGTATGAATACAGGTTGTTGAGATTATTAAAGAGAAAATGGGGGTTAATTTGTGAGGTTAGGAATTGAATTTCGCTTTCTGTAACAGAAGCTTTTAACTGATCCAGTTCGCGTTGTTTTCCCAGCGCATCCCAGGCAAATTTGAATCCGGATAATATGCTGATTACAGGTAATACATCTATCAGTGAAACGAATACTCCAGGAAAATAAAGCGCCCGACGAGTATTCGGGAAATAAAGCGGCTCCAGAATGATTTCTTCAATGGCAATGACTCCACCGATAGTGAGAATTAGAAAGAGTAAAAAGGGTATATATTTTTTTTGATAATAAAATTGAGGTAAAAAGATATAATTAATCAGGAAAGCAGCCATCGCATAATTGAAGAAAAATGCTACCTGTTGTTCATTGATGCGTGGCTGATACCGGTCAAAAGAATAAAAAAGAAAAACCAGAATATGGAGAATAAGCTGGAAAATGGTTTCCCTGAAAGCGGGAGAGTTGAAATGGAACTTTTCGCGCATAATATAAATGTAATCCTTTAGGTGGATAATTAAAAAGTGATCAGGGTCAATGACCTTTTCAGACTGGTGAACAACGAACTATCAAGGGTGAAAGCGGAGGGTGTCGTTGGGAGGATGAATCCTGCCGTTCATAGAAACTATTTGAGATATGAGAAGTTGATTCTGATATTTGTGTACAATAAACCCTTTCTAAATTTTTCGAGAGATGGAAAAACGAATTAGCTATATACTTATCTGTTTTTTGGGAGTCTTCCTCCCCAATTTACTGTCTGCCCAGTCTGGTAATCTGGAAATCACTGGTAAAGTGGTAGAAGGAGATAATCAGAACCCCATAGAGTTTGCAACAGTTTTGGTACTTGACAAAGAAACTCAAAAGCCATTAGCTGGATCTTCTACCGATCAGTCCGGGGTTTTTACCCTGAAATTTGATAAGGAGGATATCGTTCTTGAAATCAGTTTTATTGGTTTTGAAAAATACAAAAACAGTTCTCTGGAGCTGAAGGAAGGAAAAACGGACCTGGGTATCATTACGCTATCTGAAAGTGTAAAAACCCTGGATGAGGTGCAAATCAGGGCGGAAAAATCGCAAACCGAGTTTAAGCTGGATAAAAGGGTTTTTAATGTGGGAACTGACCTGAGCAGCACAGGAGCCAGCGCATTGGAAGTCCTCAATAATGTACCCTCAGTGAATGTCAATATTGAGGGACAAATTAGCCTGAGAGGCAGCCAGGGTGTTCAGGTACTGATTAATGGAAAACCCTCAGTCATAGCCAGCGAACAGGGAAACGCTCTCGGAACCATTACCGCTGACATGATTGACAAAATTGAAGTAATTACCAATCCTTCAGCGAAATACGAAGCCGAAGGAACTTCAGGTATTATCAATATCGTCCTCAAAAAAGAAGAGAGAAAGGGAATTAATGGTTCTGTGACACTCAATACCGGGGCTCCTCATAACCATAGCCTGGGATTGAGCCTTAACCGGAGAACCGAAAAATTTAATCTCTTCAGCCAATTGGGAGTAGGGTACCGAAATATGCCAAGTATCGGTGAAAGTATTAATGAGGATCTGGTCAATCAAACATCTATTTTATCTACCAGTGATGAAGAGAAATACGAGACTTTTTACAATTTTATCCTTGGGGCTGATTACCATATTAATCAATACAATGTGATGACCCTTTCGGGGAGTTATGCTTTGGAACAGGAAAATCAGCCTTCGATGACCTATTTTAGTTATGTGGACGAATCGGATGCAGTAGTTTCAGAATGGAGCAGAGAAGAGAAAACCACTGCCATCAACCCTAAATGGCAGTATGAATTTCAGTATAAAAAAGACTTTAAAGATCACGAAGATCACGATTTACTTTTTAGCGCTTTAGGAAATTCTTTCGCTAAGGATCAGTCATCTGAATTTATCAATACGACTACTTCAGGAAGCGATATCAGCCAGAGCCAGCAGACAGCAACTGATTTTCAGGAAGCCAGATATACCTTTAAACTGGATTATACCAAGCCCTTTACCAAAGAAGTCACGCTGGAAACAGGCGCTCAATATGTGATTCAGGATGTAAGCAATGATTATACAGTCAGCGACTGGGAAAATGGAGACTGGATTCCAAACATGAACCTCACGAATGTGTTTGAGTACTACCAAAAGGTTTTGGGAGCTTACGGAACGGGATCTTATGAAGGGAAAAAATGGGGCGTAAAATTAGGTTTACGGGCAGAAAATACAAATCTGAATACCTTATTGGCAACGACCAATCAGACCAATAATCAAAACTATACAAATCTGTTTCCCAGCGCTCATACTTCTTAC
>JAGQVA010000476.1 GCA_020438265.1 Bacteroidota bacterium | reverse complement strand
CTTCCTGGGTTCTTGAATTCCAGGATAACAAAACTGTTCCTCCGGGAGCTGCGTCCAGTCCTTCAAGCCTTACAGGTTTACTGTCTTTGTCTTCCAGGTGAGCAAAAAACGCTTCTGATTGATCAAGGCTGGTCCGGTAGGTTTGGTTTTCCTCCGCCAGTTGGGTGTTATCATTTCGCAGGGCAAATAACTCCTGATCCGCTTCCTGCCAGTTTTGATAAAAAACATAATTCAAACCAATGCTGATCAGCAGCAATATCGAAGCAGCAATCGCCAGATAAGTCCAGCGATCAAATCGTTTGATGGTTGCAGCAGATTGGTTTTCAGAGGATGAATCTACGTCCAATTCAGTTACAACAGGATTGCTCCCTTCCTCTTTCTCCTCTGATTCTAATTTATCAATCTCTGCCAGCGCATGGGTCAGGACAGATTCTCCTGGTTCTTTTGTCTGATAACTTTCACCATAAGCAATCAGGGCGTATTCAATCTCTTCAACCGCATCTTTGAGCTCCGGGTGAAGCTGTACGAGCATAGCTATTTCCCTGGCTTTTAACTCAGGCAAGAGTCCCAGGACGTATTCTTCCAGGACACCGGAATCTAAATATTCTTTTATATTTATTTCTTTAGCCATAATCTTAATTGTTGTATGGCAGACCTGACCCGTGTCTTGACCGTTCCCAAAGGTATGTTAAACTCATCTGCAATCTCTTTTTGGGTATAACCCTGAAAATATACCAACTCCAGTAACTCTCTGTATTTTGGGTCTAGTTTTTCTACCACTTCTTTTAATCCTATCGCATCTGTCTTTTCTTCATCAATCTGAGACGATGGTTCCATACTTACGGTCTCAGACGGATTTGGGATTTTTTGATTGGCCTGAAAACTCTTTAATCGCGTTTTGTCAATGGCAGTATTTCTGCAAATATTCAGCAGCCAGGTAAATAGCCTCCCTTTATTAGGGTTATAATTTGGGCCATATCGCCACATTTTTACCAGGCTTTCCTGCAGAACATCTTCCGCGATTGCCTCATCTTTTACGATTTTCAAAATCACTCCGAAAAGAGCAGTTTTGTAGTGATTATATATCAGAGTAATGGCTTGTTTATCCTTATTTTGTAATAGGGATGAAACTTCCTTTTCAATCTCTGATAATGCCTTTTTTATATCTGCCAAGAATATTTTTATTGGTGGGTTTAATATAGTTAATCCATTCAGGATAAAAAAAATTATGTTTTTGGAATCCAAAACTCGTCATAGGCTCGTAGATATCGCGTCCATTAAAAAATATGCTTATGACTATTCAGAAAAAATTTACTCAGCTATCAGATTTAGGAAATCTAGTTTTATTACTTGTAATTTATATACTCCTAAGTTTTACCGGATGTGATAACTCCGAAGATAACCAAATGTTTGAGGCCGAAATGAGTTCCGCGACTTCTGTAGAATTGCCTCAACTCCTGCCCAGAAACCCCGAACTGGGATCAGTTACCGAACAAAATTACTATCAGGATGTCTATTTTCAGTTAAAAGAGGCAATCGACAAAAATCCCGGAGATTACAGGAAAAGACTCAAAGTAGCTCAGCTTTTTATGCTTGAAGCCCGAATCACAGGCGAACATGGGTATTATTATCCGGCAGCTCTTACTGTGATCAATCAGATACTCGATGAAGAACCCGCAGAAGATGTGATTTTTGGAGCTGTGAGTCTGAAAGCTTCCGTATATCTTTCTCTTCACAAATTTCAGGAAGCCAAAGAACTCGCAGAATATGCAATTAAATTAAATGGCTATAATGCTGTCATTTATGGCTCTCTGGTCGATGCCAATGTCGAATTGGGGAATTATGAAGAAGCGGTAAATATGTCTGATAAAATGGTTTCCATTCGCCCTGATCTGAGATCTTACTCCAGAATCTCCTACCTGAGAGAAATTCATGGAGATCTTCCCGGAGCCATTGAAGCCATGCAAATGGCTATAAAAGCAGGTGCACCCGGATATGAAGAAACTGCCTGGTGTAGTTTGATTTTGGGAGAATTATACGAACAGACTGACGAGTGGGAAAATGCAGGGCAGATTTATCAGGCCATTCTTGAAAATCGCCCCAATTATCCTTTTGCAATTGCTGCCCTGGCCAGAGTAGACCGTCATAACAAAAACTTTGAAGCAGCAGAAAATCGCCTCAAACAAGCCATTCATATTATTCCTGAAGTTTCCTTTTATGTGGATTTGGCTTCTCTTTATCAGGAAACAGGCAGAGATGCCGAAAAACAAAAGTTGATTCCTGAAATTCTGGAGATGCTCGAAGATGACGAAGCCAATGGCCATAGAATGGGAATGGAATACGCGCATGTCTACCTCGATTTAATTCAGGATTATGAAAAGGCGTATGAGTATGCAAAAACAGAGTATGACCTGCGCCCGGAAAATATTGAAGTGAATCAGCTGATGGCGGAAGTTTACCTCAAACAAAATAACCTTTCTCAGGCGAATACCCATCTTGAAAAGGCTCTCAGAACAAAATCCCGTAATCCGGAATTACAGGAGCTGGCTACTTTCATTCGCGCTCAGGCGGATAATCACCTGGTTAAGTAGCCTGTAACAAATCCAACATACTATTAGGAGCGATCAGTAGATTCCCTTAGCAGGGAAGGATTGGGGCTTCTGTTTTAGAAGCACCCAATCCGATTATTTTTCTCATTTAATCATTTCACCTTTATATTTAGGCTAATGCAGAAGGTCATTACTCTTTTTCTTCTGTTTCTTCCAGGGTTGATTTTAGGTCAAAACTTCCATGGGAAAATCTTTGACGAGATAAATAATCCTGTTCAGGATGCTTTAATCCGAAATCTTGCACAGGACGCACATACTCATACCAATATACTGGGAGAGTTTCGCTTGGCGAATGTTCAATTGGGAGATTCCCTGGAAGTTTCTCATCTGGGTTTTCATTCTGCTCTCATTATTATCAATCAGGAAAATATTGACCATACATATATCTTAAAGCTTGCCGAAAAACAGGTTAGCCTGGAGGAGGTAGAAATTGCCTATCAAAAGAATCCATTACAAACCCTCGTAGATCTGGATTTAATGACCAATCCGGTGAAATCATCGCAGGAAGTGTTAAGAAAAGTTCCCGGACTATTTATTGGCCAGCATGCAGGAGGAGGAAAAGCAGAGCAGATTTTTTTTCGGGGGTTTGATATTGATCATGGAACAGATATCAATATTTCTGTGGATGGAATGCCGGTAAATATGGTTTCTCATGCACATGGACAGGGGTATGCAGATCTTCATTTCCTGATTCCTGAAACCATTGAAAAACTCAATTTTGGTAAAGGGGGTTATTATGCAGATCAGGGAAATTTTTCAACTGCTGGTTACGTCGATTTTCAAACGAAAGAAAAACTCAGTGGAAGTCAGTTGAAAGTTCAGGCTGGTCAATTTCAGACCTTGCGATCGTTGGCCATGATTGATTTACTGGAGAATAAAGAAAACATGCATGCGTATCTGGCTTCAGAACTTATCCGTACTCAGGGCCCTTTTGAGGCTCCGCAAAATTTTGGGCGGTTGAATATAATGGGGAAATATACATTTTATACGCCTGATGACGGGAAATTAAGTCTGAGTGTTTCTCACTTTACAAGCAATTGGACCGCTTCGGGGCAAATTCCGCAAAGAGCAGTAGACCAGGGACAGATTACGCGCTTTGGAGCAATTGACAGTACCGAAGGAGGAAATACCAGCCGCACCAATGTGCAGTTGTCTTTTATGAAATACCTCAATTCCCAAACATCCATTCAACATCGGCTGTATTATTCGCGATATGATTTTGACCTGATTTCCAATTTTACCTTCTTTTTGCGCGATTCTATCAACGGTGATCAGATCCGGCAAAGGGAAAATCGTTCGATTTGGGGAGGGAGTTCTGAACTGACCAGGAGTGGATTTTTAGGAAATTCTCCAGTTGAATGGAATGTTGGAACAGGCTTCCGTATGGATGATGTCAATGATATTGAGCTGTCTTATACGCGGAACAGAAATACGATTTTGGAGCCGGTGCAGAAGGGAAATATTGATGAAATCAATGTGTTTGGATATGCATCGGCGGAAATAAAGCTGGGGAAATGGATAATTAACCCTGGTGTCAGAGTAGATGGTTTTAACTTCCAGTATGAGAATCTGAAGGATAGTTCTTCGGCAGTTAAAGCTTTCACAATGAGTACTTTCAGTCCCAAATTTAATGTGAATTATCGTCCCAATTCTCACGTTCAACTCTATCTGAAGTCCGGAAAAAGTTTTCACTCAAACGATACCCGCCTTATTCTCTCTGATCGAGCTATTTCAAAACCTGTTCCGGCTACCTATGGAGCTGATCTGGGTGGTATTTTTCGTCTTTCTCCTCAAATAATCCTGGATGCGGCATTTTGGGGACTTTATATGGAGCAGGAATTTGTATATGTCGGAGATGAAGGGATCATTGAACCCTCTGGAAGGACTCGCCGCCTGGGGATTGATTTTGGCAGCCGTACTCAAATCGGAAAGTTTTTGAATGTTAATGGAAATATCAATTATGCATTTGCCAGAAGTCTTGACGAGGAAATGGGGCAAAATTATATTCCACTGGCTCCAGACTTAACGATAGACGGAGGAATCTCCTGGGTTCATCCGAAAGGTTTTTCAGGAGGGATTAAGTCCCGTTACCTGGCTGCTCGCCCTGCAAATGAAGATAATTCAATCATAGCAGAGGGATATTTTATTACAGATCTGAACGTCGGTTACCAATGGCAAAATTTTCAGGTGAGAATGATTATTGAAAATCTCTTTAATCAGGAATGGAATGAAACACAATTTGCTACTGAATCTCGTTTGAGAGGAGAACCTTTAAGTGTGGAGGAAATCCACTTTACGCCAGGAACACCG
>JAGQVA010000475.1 GCA_020438265.1 Bacteroidota bacterium | reverse complement strand
TCTACCCGTTCACGGAGTAGTCCGTGGGGATGGAGATGTATATGGCACATTGGAACATCTTACAGCCAGAGACTTTAAGGCTTCTTATCTTGATCATACATTTATGGAGTTTGATCTGGATCTTCAGGGAGTCAGAGATGTAGAAAATGCCATTATCGAAATCCAAACCCATAATAGTTCCATTGCACCTCGCGAACTCAAACGATTATTGCCATCCATTACCTTGCCTCAGTTTTTTGACAAGATTAACCGTTTTAGGGTAAATGGAGCAATGACTGGAGGTTTTTTTAAATTCCTTGTAGACGCCAATATTACTTCTAACCTGGGTTCAATTATTACCAGTCTTCAGGTAGGGCTTCCTCCCAAAGTAGACGTAATTTCTTATAAAGGGTATGTTTCTACCCGGGGACTCAACCTGAACCAGCTTGAACTGGTAGAAGAAAACCCTTCCTCCAACCTGAATTTTACCGGATCTGTAAATGGAGTGGGAAGTAATCTGGAAGATATGCGCGTGCAGTTTGATGCTCTTATTTATAAATCGGATCTTTTAGGGTTTTACGTTGACTCCATGGAAGCGAATGTTTTACTGAGCGACCACACCATAAAAGGAACGATCGAAGGTTCAGATCATGAGGGTTCTGCCGATTTGACCATAGATCTCGACTTATCAACTTCTCCTGCAGTTTATAAATTGGATGGTCTGGTAAAAAACCTGAATCTCTATACTTATAAATTATACAAAGATCCCATTCAAATTACCTCCAAAATGCATATTGACCTGAAAGGGGACTCATTGGAGGATATTGTCGGAGAACTGAAACTGGAAGAGGCCAGCTTGTATCGGGAAAAGGATTCCTCCACCATTCAGGTACCTAATTTATATTTCCAGGCACTGAATGATGAAAGCATTGGGCGATATTTTAACCTGAAAAGCAGTCTGGTTGACGCTGATATCAGCGGAGATTTTACCATTAATAAATCACTGCAATTATTAAAGAGATTGGGGTATGAGAGCCAATTATACTTTGCCAATGATGATAGTCTGATCAATGCCTATTATGCTGAAAAGAAACAGGACTCTTCAGAGATATTTATCACTTTTGGTATTGGGGTTAAAGACAGTATTAATCAGATTTTTGATTTTCTGGATCTTCCCATTTACATATCAGATGGGACTCTGGCCATTGGTAAACTGGGATTTGGGCCGAAAGAGCAGGCAGTACTGGAATTTGATTTTGATTCGATTCAGTATGAAAACTTTTTCTTAAGGGGAGGAGACCTGGATCTTAGACTTGTTAAGGAAAGGGATCAAAACCAGTTGGCAGTTTCAGGGGGTATTTACCTTGATTCATTAAGGGCTTCGTCCAAATTTGTCCTTGACAGTGTATGGTTTGATGTCGATGGTCAGGGCAATATTTTTAAAAGTACCCTGAAGGCCAAACAATCTGAATTGGAAAATTATGCCCATCTGGAAATGACAGCCCGTTTGTTTCCCGAAAGTAAAATAGAGTTTGCGATTGATGACAGTGTCTCAAAAATCAAGGTACAGGGAGAAACACTGACGGTAACAGAAAATAATTCGATTATATACAATCAAAAAGAGCTGGATATACGAAATTTTCAGCTGTATGACGATCTCAGATATATCCGTATTGATGGGGTTGCCTCAGAAAATCCATCGAGTAAACTGACAGTCAATATTGGCCAAATCAGATTGGGGATCATTTCAGATTTTCTCTCACTTCCTCTTCAACCCACCGGAAAGCTCAACGCCAATATTTACGTTCATGAGATTCTGGGAAATGCTCGCCTTGAGGTAGAAAATAGCCGAATTGATGATTTTGCATTGGATGAATATCATTATGGAGATATTTCTTTTCAGGGAAAATGGGAGAAAGAAATTGGAAGTATATCCATGAACGCTTCTCTGGCAGATACCATCTTTTACTCACCAGATAGTTTTGTTATAGACAACACACTTTTTCTCTCGGGAAGTTATCAGGTGAATGATACTGTGAGTCCATTGTTTATGCAAATATTCTCGCATGGGGAAAAAGGGTTTCCCCTCGATTATATATATCCGTTTGTGAAAACTCAATTGTATGGAATTGGCGGATTTGTCAAACTGGAAAGTTTTAACGTTTCAGGAAACTTTCAGGATCTGAATGTAAGTGGAGTCGGAAATTTTGAGGATGCAGGGTTTGGAGTTGACTATTTCCAGACAGAATATGTATTTGATGGTGCCATAAAATTTAATAATGATCAGATTGTCTTTCCCCGGATTACCTTATACGACAAATACCAAAACCATGCAGATTTTCACGGATTGATCCGTCATCGGGGGATGAGAGAGTTTGACTTTAACCTTCAGCTGGATAAAGTGCAAAACTTTCTGATTATGAATACCAGAAAAGAACACAATTCTCTTTTCTATGGAGAAATGTATATCAAGGAAGGAATTGCCGATATTACCGGAGACCTGAGTAAATTGAAGGTTCAGGCGATTGCCTCTGCTGGTCCGCGCAGCCACCTGAGACTTCCTGTAAATTACGAAGATGATTTGGGGCGCCCTGACTTTATCAGCTTTGTCGATCATAACCTCAACAAAAAAGAAAAAGGCACAGTAGAAACAGGCCTTCAGGGATTTGAACTCAATCTGACAGCTATCGCAACTGAAGATTTGCAGATCGACCTCATTTTTGATGAGAAAGTAGGTGATATTATGAAGGGAAAAGGGGACGGAGTAATTACACTCAAAGTTACCCAGGATGGAGAATTTACCATGTTTGGGGAATATGAAGTGAAACAGGGAGAATATTTGTTTACCGCTCAAAATATCCTGAATAAGAAGTTTGAGGTAAAACCTGGAGGAACGATCAACTGGACGGGAGATCCTTTTGGTGCAGTACTGGATCTTGAAGCGATTTACCCGTTGAATGCAGATATCAAGGACTTGATTCAGGAGGATTATTCCGTTAGGGTTCCTGTGAATGTACTGATGCACCTGACAGGATTGCTTCTCGAACCTGAAATTGGTCTTGCGATAGAACTTCCCAATATCAACCAACAAAACGTCTCTCAGGTAGCATCATATATAAAAAATATTCAATACGACGAACAGGAACTCAATAAGCAGGTTTTTAGTCTGATGGTATTTAAACGATTTGCACCAACGGGAGGGTTTTTGGGAGATGGCATTGCCAGTGCAGGTAGTGGCGTAACGTCCAGTGTTTCAGAGCTTTTGAGTAATCAATTGAATTACTGGCTTTCCCAGGTCATGAGTGACAAGATCAGTGTAAATGTCAATACCACAAATTTCCAGGATGTGAATCTGCTGGTTTCAGCCAAATTATTTAATGACAGAGTAACAGTCGAAAGAGATGGTTCACTTGTGGGGACCAATTCAAGTCTGGCCTTGGGCAATATCAGTTTGATCATCAAATTGCTCCCTTCTGTGGCACAGGAAGAGAATGGAGATGACCGGTCCCGTGAGTTGGTACTTGAGGTATTTAACCGGGAAACGGTCAATATTAGTCAGCAAAACAGTACCAATAAAGCCGGAATTGGTTTATTCTTCAAAAAGGACTTTGACAAGCTCAAAGATTTATTCTCCAAACCCGTCAAGACAAAATCAGTTGAATCAGATACCATTTCAGCTTCTGACAGGAAGAATGATACATAAAGGCAGGTTTCAAAAAAAACACTGAAACGCAGAGAAATGGACTATCAATCATTTATCTCCGCGCCTCAGTGTTAAGTTATTATCAGTCCACCAGAATCCGCAGATGCGTCTCCTGATTTCCTTTTTTCAAATTCAGAATATAAATCCCCTTCGCTACAGACAACTGCACGGCATGCTGAGAAACCAATCCCAGATGCTCAATGTCCAGCTTTTGAATCGTTCTTCCACGGATATCCACAATTTCTCCTTCCAGCCTGGCAGGATCAGATCCTTCGATTTGAAGCTGAAATACTCCCTTATTCGGGTTCGGGAATACGCGAACAGTTACTCCTGACAATGCCTGGGAAATCCCAACATTGGTAATGTCAATCGTCTGAATCATTGTGTCTTTACCGCAGCTATTTTCAATCACAAGCGTTACATCATAACTTCCGTTTGTAGTAAAGGTGTGAACCGGGTTTTTGTCCCCCGATAAATTACCATCTCCAAAATCCCAGTTATAAGTTACCCCTGCCAGGGAATTATTGGTAAAGGCATAAGTTTGGAATCCTCCACTCAACGAATATGAATAATCAGCAACAGGCAATGAGTCAACCGTTATCATCGTACTTTTCACATTAGCTCCTTCAGAATTGGTAACAGTCAGAGAAATGGTTTTGGTTCCTCCAATGGTGTAGACGACTGTGTGAGGGCCGGGTGTATTGGCAGTGGTTGGATTCGCCCCCAAACCAAAAAACCAGTCATAAGAGGTGATGGAAATACCGGTTGACATATCGGTAAAGGTAACAGAATCTCCTTCACAAATCAGATTTCCATTGTCTGCAACAAAATCAGCCGTAGGAACCGTTATTCCTGTAACAGTTATAAACTGATTCGCAGAGTCAGTTCCACAATCTCCCACACCATATAATTTTACCTGGTAAGCCCCATTAGCCATGTAAGTATGAGATGGATTCGCAAGCGTACTTGTATTACCATCACCAAAATCCCAGGTTTGGGTGTTGATACCCGTTGAAGTATTGGTAAAGTCAAAAGTATTGGCACCCGTAGAAGTAGCCGTAAATCCAGCCGTAGGTTGTGGCTGTACAAAAATGGTCTGGCTTATTGTATCCAGTCCCAGCGTATTTGCAACAATCAGCGTAATCGTCTTCATCCCGTCAGAGGAATAAGATACACTAATGGGGCCGGATGAAGAGGAGGTTGCAGGAGTTGCTCCAACTCCAAACTGCCAGCTATAGAAAAGATTG
>JAGQVA010000474.1 GCA_020438265.1 Bacteroidota bacterium | reverse complement strand
GTGCGGACCTTTATGGCCAAAACCAACAGGATCGGTATAGAAAGCATCACAATCAGCGATAACTGCCAGTTAAAAATAAACATGGCCGTCAGACTGACGGTAATCATCATCACTCCGAATACAAGTTCTACCAACCCCCAGGAAATTACCTGAGAAACTTTTTTTGCATCAGAAGTGAGCCTGATCGCCAAATGCCCAATAGATGCATGGTCATAAAACGAGTGAGACAAATACTGAAGACGATCAAACATTTGATTCCGCAGGTCAAAGATCACGTGTTCTTTCAGCCTTCCAGATGCGAAAATAAACCCGCCAATGCCTAAAGCCTGACACAAAAACAAACCGATGAAAAGCAGTCCATAAGTGAGAAAACCGTCTGAGCTGACGGTTTGATTTTGCTGAAATGCTTCCACAGATGGAGTAATCCACTGGTCAATATATTTGAGCCAGAACAGAGGAAATAAACCATCAGCCAGGGCTACAATAGCGGTAGATGCTCCCAAAAACCACATCCATTTTTTATAACGGAAGGATATGGTGAAAATCCGTTTAAGGAAGGGCCACAGGGCCCTTTTTCGATTAAATTCCCGTTCTCCTTTTTCGTGTAAGTGAGCGGTCATGATAGTATATGATTGTTAGTTTTTATTAAATTTTTCTTAGACCTTCCAGGGTTTTAAAACCCTGGAAGGTCTTTCACATTATATGTTGATTTACAACTGATTAATCTCGCGTTCAACGGCAGTCTGGATAGACAAAATATCCTGAAAATAGCCTGGTTCATCAGCCAGAGATTCAGGTGTCCCTTCCTGAATAAGCTCTCCATCTTTCAGCACCAGAATACGGTCAGCCTGCTGAATGGAAGTTATTCTGTGCGAAATGATCAGGGTTGTTTTATCTGCCAAAGTATCTTCCAAAGCATCAAAAATCGCCTGTTCAGTCTCCGTATCCACAGCGGAAGTGATATCATCCAGAATGAGAATATCCGGTTCGGGAAGAAGCGTTCGTGCCAAAGCTACCCGCTGCTTCTGTCCTCCTGAAAGGGTAACCCCTTTTTCTCCTACCAGCGTATCATATCCCTTTGGGAAAATATCCCTGATTTCACCGATTTGGGCCATATCAGCCACTTTTTTTACCTTTCCCCTGTCAACAGAAGGTTTGGTATAGGCAATATTCTCGCTAATCGTTGTGGAAAACAGAAAAGGCTTTTGTAAGGCCAGTCCTACTTTTTTTCGGATACTTTTTCGGGAATAAAACTCAAGCGGATTTTCATCCAGTAAAATGCTTCCCTGGCGGATCTGGTAGAGCTTCAGCAATAAACGAATCAGGGTAGATTTTCCTGAGCCGGTAGGGCCAATAATGGCCACTTTTTCTCCTGGCTGGATCTGGAAACTAATATTTTTCAACGCTGGCGTCTCACTACCTGGATAAGTAAAAGAAACCTTATGAAATTCTATTTTTCCTTCCAGACTTTCGATAGATTCTCCTTCCAGAGATTCTCTCTCAGCAGTCATGATTTCCGAAAGCCTGTCCAAAGCCACTATCGCCATCCCCATTTGAGAAAGGACTCTTCCCAGTTGCCTCATAGGCCAGGCTACCATGGTGATATAGGTATAGAAACTGAGCAATTCACCTACTGTTATCCTTCCCTGAATGGTAAAATATCCTCCCGCGATAATTGAAATAGCAATTTGCAGGAACCCTAAAAAATCTGAGGTTGGCCAGAAAAACGTATGCAAAAGATTATGTTTAAATCCGGCATCCCGTTTACGCAGGTTTTGCTGATGAAACTTGTCGATTTCGTACTTTTCATTAGCATAAGCCGAGACCAGTCTGATTCCATTGAGATTCTCCTGAACGATGTCGCTTAACAGGTCTGATTCTGCCTCATGTTCCCGCCAAACCTTTTTCTCCTTTATGAAAAACCAGTAAGAGGCAATTCCTATAAATGGTGTTATCATAATGGAAATCAGGGCATACTGCCAATCTACAATTGCCATCATGGCAAAAGAGGAAAAGAAAATAGCCAGAATCTGAACCACAGTGAGCACCTGGCTTTTGATAACGTCTTTGACCGTATCAATATCTCCGGTAGCCCTCTGTATAAGCTCTCCCCGGGTGATTTTCGCAAAGACGCTCAAAGGCAATCGCTGAATGTGAGCAAATACCTTATCCCTTAGGTTTTTGGCAATATGCTCCGAAGTCCAGGCTTTAATTGCGTCAGCGGCAAATAGTAAACCACCTCTCAACAGAGAAATGACCATATACATGATCGCCAGAAAAATCAATGCCAGCCCCACATTCTCAGCTGTTAATTCCGGAAGAAAATTGTACAAAAAACGAGTGATTCCATCCATGCTTATGTCGGATGGAAGCTGGTTCTCCAGGCGTAAAGAAATCACGCCATCTACAGCAATTTGAAGAATTTTTGGCTCAAGGCTCCTGATGAGAATAGAGAGGATGAGCAACAGGCCGGATAAAAGGTATTGCCACCTATACTTATCCAGTACAATAAATAAATCTCTGAGCGGTGGTGTCATCTGCTCGGGTAATTGTTGGTTCGATTAACGAATATTTAAAAGGTTTTTAGGCAAAAGGCGATATAGCACTTAAGGAAAAAGAAAGTTCATTTTCCAGCCTAAGTTTTTTGAAGGGAAATTAAAATACGGAGTTGGTTCTTTGGGGTTTCTCTTTTTTCATTTTTGTCTATGTATGGAATGAATCAAAATTAGACTGTAAACATAGTTTTTTGCTTAAGGCTTACATATATTGCACCATGATTACCAATTATGAAGAATCACTCTAAGATCAAATCATCGATACATTTAAAATGCCCTCGTTGTGGAGAAGCTCCTTTATTCTACAACCGAAATCCATATAAATTGAAAGACATGGGTAAAATGTATGAATCCTGTCAAAATTGCGGACAGGACTTTGTCATTGAGCCCGGGTTTTATTTTGGAGGCGCAATGATCAGTTATACGATTCAGATGTTTATGATTGCTCTGGGAGCGCTGGGAGTTTATCTGGCTGGAGGAACCAAACCGATCCATTATATTCTGCCGATTTCTATTTTCCTTGTGGTTACGACTCCTTATATCGTATTGGTATCCAGGGCTTTATGGCTCAGTATTTTTGTGAAAAAAGAAGACTAATTTGAAAAAGACCTTAGCTAACTAGCGCAGGTTTTCGGAAACCTGGTCTGATATGAATAAAATCTTTCTTACTTCATAAAAGAAAGCAAAACCTCCCTGAAAGTAGCTGCAAACATTGTCCAGGCAAGAATGCTGATAATCATCGCGAACAGGATTTTTCGCGGTTTTTCCTGAAAAGAAACGGCAATTCCTACACTAATCATGGGAGAAAGTACAGGGGCGAGAAAAGCCACTCCTGCCAAACCGTATCTTTTCCAGATTTTAAGAATGCGTCGTCGATTGGCAAAACTCATGGGTTTACTTCGCTTAAAGTTTTCTCTCACCCATTTACTGATTCTTTCGCCAAAATAGAGGAATATATATGACCCGAAAATAGCTCCACCACCAGCAGTAAGCACAATTTCTACCCAATTGAATTTTGGATTGCCTAATGCAACCAATACAGCTACAGCAAATTTTACAGAGGAAACCAGAAACACGGATATATACATCCAAAGTATGTCAAAAGGAGGTTCCAAACTGGAAAATATGTCTATGAGATTGATGAAAGTAGCAGGATACAATTGGATTATATTGAACATGAATGATATAAAAGTTTCGCCTCTTATTCAACGCACCTGATTCAAGCGGGGTTGCAGTAAATATACGCTATCCGCAGCAATGGAAAAAATAACAGTCTAAGATGGGCTAAACAGGGTTTATTTGGGGCCATAAGCCAAATCACCGGCATCTCCCAAACCTGGAACAATATATGATTTGGCCGTAAGTTCGTGATCAACTGCACCTGCAAATATGTAGGCTTGAGGAATATGCCTTTTGACGTAATCGACGCCCTCTTCGCTGGCTACCAGTCCTGCTATAATAATATGACTTGGCTTATAAATGTTGGCAATCTCTCTGTAACTCAACACAATACTCTTACCAGTTGCAATCATGGGATCTACCAAAATTAATGGCCTGTCATTGACATCCGGAATAGCTGTATATTCAACCTTTACAATAAATTCATTGCCATGTGTATGATGACGGTAAGCTGAAATAAATCCATTGTCCGAATGGTCAAAAATCCTTAGAAATCCCTGATGAAAAGGAACCCCGGCCCGCAATATGGAAACCAAAACAGGTTGTTTATCCAATAAATTCATTTCCAGCTCCCCTAATGGAGTGGTGACGTGTTGGGAGGAATAGGGGAATAATTTACTGATTTCATAGGCCATAATTTCTCCGGCCCGTTCGAGGTTAAATCGAAACCTCATGCGGTCAGTCTGAATTTTTTCTTCTCTTAATTCAAAAAGAATGTGGTTGAAATAGGAGTTTTCTTCTCCTATGATCGTAGTTTTTGCAGCCATCTTACTAACAAAGGTAAGCGATTTTTATAAATCTGTAAATAAGAAACGGGATATGCACCAAATTTCCTGAAAAAATGTTCCACTCCTTTGATCATTGAACCCTCAAAATCGAATATTTCACAATTCCGGCTAAGGCTCTCTTTGATTCCTTCCCACATGAGCCATGAACCTGCGCCTGAATTACTGTGATCCGGATGATAGGCTCCCATCAGATAAAGCGCTTTTCCCTGGAAAAAAGCAAATACAGAAACCGCCAGTACTGTGCCCTGCTCATCTTTCACACATTGAATGATGCCTTTTCCCGACCGGGTAAGAAATGCTCCTATGGCGCGGATTTTTTCAAATTGATTTCCTTGATTGCTGACAATCTGATGGCCTTTCTGCTGATTCAATTCAAAGAGACGCTCTAAATCCTGGGTGTCTTCACAAT
>JAGQVA010000473.1 GCA_020438265.1 Bacteroidota bacterium | reverse complement strand
TCAGTGGCAACTTTCAAAGCTGTTTTTTCAGGAGAGGTTACCATATTGGGGAAAACCTGCTCTTTGGCAGCAATAAAGCTCACTTTTCCTTCCTTGACTAACTGGATTAATTCGGCAATCTGTTTTGGACTTAATGGGAACTGTTCTATTTCAAGGTTATTTTCATTGAGAAAACCTCTTACGGGTCCCAGAACCCAGTTTGCCCCGGCTTTGGGATATTTAGTGATTTTTCTCAACTCCTCATAATAATCAGAGAATGATTTCTGTTCAACCAGGGTCATCGCTTCGTTAAATGGAATCCCCATTTCTTCGTGATATTCCTTAAACAAATCGCCGGGTAGTTTGGGTAATTCTGCCTCAATGTTTTCCAAATATTCCTGCGAAATCAATAGCGGCTGTAAATCTGGCTCAGGAAAATAGCGGTAATCATCCGCAGTTTCCTTATGCCGCATAGAAGCGGTAATTTGTTTGTTTACATCCCAGGTACGTGTTTCCTGTATGATTTTCCCTCCGGATTCAATGACTTCTATTTGTCGGTCAGCTTCGTACTTAACCGCTCTGATGAGCTGATTAATCGAATTCATATTTTTGATTTCTGCCCTTGTACCGAGGGTTTCACTGCCTTTTAGCATAACCGAGACGTTGGCATCGCATCGCAGACTACCTTCTTCCATATTACCAGAACAAATATCCAGATAACGGACGATTCTGCGAACTTCTGCGAAAAAAGCACCGGCTTCTTCTGCACTACGGAGGTCGGGACGAGTGACAATTTCAATTAATCCTACCCCGGCCCGATTGAGATCGATGAAGGATTCGGATGGGTCCTGATCGTGTATGGATTTACCTGCATCTTCTTCCAGATGGATTCTTTCAATATCGATTTTTCTCCACGGTTCATCGGGGAGTTTGATTTCCAGATAACCATCCACACAAATCGGTTGCTTGTCCTGAGAAAGCTGATAACCTTTGGGAAGATCAGGATAAAAATAGTTTTTGCGGGCAAACCAGGTTTCCTGATTGATTTTGCAATGGGTTGCAAGGCCCATTCTTATAGCCAATTCGATACATTTCTGGTTAATAAAAGGAAGAGCTCCGGGATGAGCTACGGATACAGGCGATACAAAGTGATTGGGAGGGCTACCAAAAACGAAACCTTCATGGGCAAAAATTTTGCTCTCAGTCTGTAATTGAGCGTGGATTTCCAGACCAATGACGGTTTGATATTTATCTCTTTGGGCTTGTGTAATCATTATGAATGAATTGGAAATTTAACACAAAAGCTTCCCGCAAGGAGAAGCTTTGTCCAAATTAATATATAATTTCTTTCAAAATTACTCTGCGTGTAGAAACGCCTTTCTGGCCAGAAGGACTTCTTCATCTTCTTCATGGTCAGGATCAGGCACACAACAATCTACCGGGCAAACTGCCGCACATTGTGGTTCTTCGTGGAATCCTTCACATTCCGTACATTTATAAGGAGTAATATAATAGAATTCATCAGAAACGGGCTCCCGTTTGGCATCAGCGTCAATACTCCCTAACTCAGGATGATCAAATTCTCCTTTTAGTTCAGTTCCGTCTGCAAATGCCCATTCCACTCCCGGCTCATAAATCGCATTATTTGGGCATTCTGGTTCACAGGCTCCGCAGTTGATACATTCGTCTGTAATAATAATTGCCATAGCTGACTATTTTCGATTTTGGTGCAAAAATATAGTAATACGATCAGATTAACAATTAACAATTTTGATTTGTTTAGAAATAACCTTAAAACGTATTATTGTTCCATCAATAATCATGTGTTTGAACCCCTCGATTTTCTGTCAGGATTTTATTAGATTTGTATAACTACCGATGAGAGTATCCATTCCACGTTATTTGCTTGTTGAGAGCCTGTTAAAGCTGGGAAAAAAATTGAAGAAGGAAGGTATTCCTGAATCTGTGATCCTTCAATCCGTTGAGCATAACCCATGGTACACCAGGTACTATATTAGCTACAGTTTAAAAGCGATTCTTAGCTGGTTTTCGGAGGATAGTTTAGCTCAATTTCTTGACAAATATCCGGAGAGGGATAAATATCCGGCTGAAGTAGGAATTATTACTGCGGGGAATTTGCCTTTGGTCGGGTTCCATGATGTGTTGATTACCCTGTTGAGTGGGAATAGAGCCCTTGTCAAACCTTCACATAGAGATGAAATCCTGTTACAGTGGCTGGTTGGAGTTTGGATGGAGTTATGTCCTCAGCTTAAAAAACAGGTTTGTTTTGGCAAGATACCTTCTCATGTGGATTTTCTCATTACAACCGGGAGTAATAATACGGCAAGATATATTGAAGCTGAATACAGGAACACTCCCAAAATTTTGCGTAAAAACCGATTTTCAGTGGCTATTGCAGGTTCTGAAATGCTGGAATCGGAAATAGAAGCTCTTTGTGATGATATTCTGCTTTATAATGGCCTCGGATGCCGAAATGTAAGTAATCTTCTGATCTTACCTGGATTTGACTGGGAATTATTTGGTGAAAAAATTTCCAGATACTCCGTGGAAAGGTTAAATCCTCTCTATTTGGAACGAGTTTTGCACCAAAGAAGCCTAATGGAAGTGTTGGATAAGCCATTTCAATCATGGCAAAATCTAATTGTCGAGCCAGAAGAAAACCTTGGAATTTCCTCCATGGGTGTCTTAAGAACTATACAGATACTGAATGAAGCAGAGTTACTCAACATGTTAACACATAATAGATCAAACATCCAGTGTATTGTAGGGCAGGAAACAGCGTTTGGGATGGCACAACAACCAGGATTGGGTAATTTTGCGGATAATCTGGACACAATGGCGATTCTTACCAACATTTAGCCAACGTCTTTGTAAAGCTGAAACAGAGGATGTTAGTTCTTTTTGAAACTTCACCCAAAAAGTTTTACAAAACGGTCGCTTTTTTGCAATGACTTAATAAAAGCAGATAAACACAGGAAATTTAAGTAAGAGGTATTTGGCGTTTATAAACCCATACCTTCTTATCACTGTTAACGCATTACGATTACACTCAATCTGATTAGCTCATGAAACTCCTTAACACATCTTGCTTCAGTCGATTGGCCTCCTTAGTAATATTACTAGTGTTAGGAAGTTATACTACTCAGGCTTATCGAACCTGGAACCCTGAAGATTATTATGGAATTCCGGCCAGAGATAAACAAGTCATTTTTTTTGACGAATTTGATGACAATCGCTATAACTGGGATATGGGCGCTTTATATTTGCGCGAAAAAATCCAGGATGGCGAATTCCACTGTGAAACTCTGACTACACATCCTTACACAAAACGGAGAAATATCAATTTAAAAGGAGCGGATAATTACGAAATTGAAGTAAGAATCCGCTTTGTAAGCATCAAAGGCTCAAAGATGAGCATGACGGGGCTTACATTTGGCCGTGATCTCAGGGGAAACGAATATAACTTCTTCTTTAGCTCTGAAAAAAGCGTACGAATCTCCAAATTCGATAAAGGACGCACGCAGGAACTTCTTCCTATTAAGTATGTAAAAAATCTCTCTCGTTATTCTTTCAATACACTGATGGTGAGAAAGGTTGGCGATAAGTGGTTTTTCTTTGTCAATGAAGAATTGATTGCCGAAATGGATGCCAAACCTCTGTTTGGTAATGATTTTGGATTTACCATTGGAGGAAATATGGAGGTGGAAGTTGACTACCTCAGAGTTTCTGAAATTGAGACTCAGGATCACAACGGTCCAACGATCACGTTGGTTGAACCTCAATTGCGGGATGGTGAAACAGGTCAGTTTGCCCAGGCACGTCAAATCATTCGCGGAAGAATTCACGATGTCTCTGGTGTCTCTGGCATTTTGATTAATAACCAGTCTTTCACTGTAAATGAGGATGGCGTATTTGCAGTATCTTTGACACTCCGCGACCAGATTACACCCATTACGATTGAGGCTATTGACCGGTATGACAACAGTACTTTCCATAAGTTTTTCATGGAATATGAGCCCAATCCACAGCCAAGACCTAGTTTCCCTCCAGTCGCTTCAAACGAAAAAGAAACGTATCAGAATCAGTCATCTTATTATGGTGGTACTGAGAATAATGTTGTTCAAAAACCTTCAACAACAAAAGGAAAAAACTACCTGTTGTTGATTGGTGTAAATGACTATTCTAACTGGAACCGACTTCACAATGCTGTAAAAGATTGCAAGGACATTTCATATATCCTTACTCATTACTATCAGTTTGAAGAAGAAAATGTCATCACTCTTTTTGACCAGGAGGCTACACGTGAGAATATTCTGGAAACGTTTGAATCTCTCCAGGAAACGCTGACAGATAATGATAACCTGTTGATCTATTATGCCGGACACGGATATTATGACGACAGAGCATCTCTGGGATATTGGGTTCCTGTAAATGCCCGGTTGAATAAAATTCCGGATTTCATCAGAAACTCTACGATCCACGATTATCTCCGCACCATCGAAACCAAGCATACATTATTGATTGCCGATGCTTGTTATGCAGGTTCACTTTTCTCCAATACACGCAGCGTATTAAATGAAGACAATCGCTCTCGTTGGGCTTTTACTTCCGGAGATATTGAAAAAGTATGGGATGGGCAGCCTGGACAAAATAGTCCTTTTGCGAGATACCTGATTCGGATTCTTCGGAATAACACTCAATCTACTCTGAGAGCAGACCAACTGATTCACGTTGTCGGTGAGCTGGTTCAGCGAAATACCGCTCAAACTCCTAAAGGTAGTGCTTTGAAAAATGTAGGTGATTTAGGTGGGGTATTTACTTTTGAGAGAAGATAGAAATCAAAAAATATGATTATATGAAGCCGGAGCATTTTGTTCCGGCTTTTTTTTATATTCAGACCTTCCAGGTTTTCGAAAACCTGGAAGGTCTAAAAAAAGCTT
>JAGQVA010000472.1 GCA_020438265.1 Bacteroidota bacterium | reverse complement strand
TCTGGCATCTTCCTGCGCTTTTCCTGATAGTTGGATCAGGGGCAGTTTTTGACCATGTGTTTTTTCATAGGTTAATAGAATCTGGTTTAAAACATTTTCCTGGGAAGGAGATAAAGATGCGGATGCGTTTACCGGGATGAGGTAATTCTCCAGATTTTCGTGTAAGTAGTTCATTCCGGTAAGGGTGTGAAGAATCTGTTCTTCAATCTTGATAGGACGAGTTGTATTCAAACCGGTTCCATTCCATTCAATCAGATTCCAATACCGCAAAGGTCCTTGAGGAATGATCGCGCTCCAATGAGATTGAGGAAAAACAGCCAGCGCCAGACTAAAGGATGGTTTTAATTCATGTTGTTTGAATAACTGATGAAAATCTGCATCCAGTT
Organism: Bacteroidota bacterium; assembly: GCA_020438265.1. Taxonomy (GTDB): domain Bacteria; phylum Bacteroidota; class Bacteroidia; order J057; family J057; genus JAGQVA01. The sequence goes on along the minus strand of JAGQVA010000472.1, from coordinate 4,555 downwards.
CGATACCTGCACACATCAGAAGGATATTTTTTTCAAATTCTGATAGAGCGAATATATGGGAGATTTGTTCAAGCGCCGAAGGGTTGGAGAGATATGGGAATTGATCAGCCCATTCTACCGGCTTTTCATGCTGCTGCTTATTTTCTTGCCCACCTCCCCCATTCAGATACTTTTTCAATCTGTTTTTGATTGCTTTCACAGCAGCCATCAGGTGCTGTCGATTCGCCTCTTGCCAACTGAGCGTGGGAGATTCTTTTACGTTCATGTATTTACATCAATTCTGGTTTCTTTCCATACTACCCTGAACCCGGATACTTATTTTATCCTCTTCCGGATTTGGATTAACGGTAACTTTCTTTTCTTCCTGAATCAAGACTACAGTTGCCTTGTAGGTAGCATTAGGGCGGTACTTGGCTCCAAACGCGGTCCAAAGTCGGGAGATTTCTTCCATGCTTAGGTTTTCGGGAGAAATTTTTATGCTTTCGATTTGCTGGTCGAGCCCTGAAGCTGATAATATTTTTTGCTCTTTTGTTTCATCCCCATTATTTCCTAGCTCAGGCAGAATATTCATTGATTTTTGTATAATAGCCGGTGTTAATACAGGAAATTCATGTAAGACTTGCATACCATATCCCAAAAGGATATCATGGCTCAATTGGGAAGCTCCGTAAGCGCAGAGCAAATAATGTAAATCCAGTGCTAAAGGAGGATTGTTGGTTCTGCTTCCCTGGTGATTAAATGCGGGTAAATGTTGATTTCGCCATCCGGGATTTGCGGTAGCCTGGTACATGAATATATTCAGCTGGTTTGTTTCCGAGTTTACATCTATTCGATCGGGAGGAAGTGCAGTAACACTCAAATTACCTTCCTCCATAGCATCCAGCTTATATTTCACACTATCAAGAAGATTTTTCAATACTATGGTTACGGATGCTATCGCAAGCGGGGAGCTCATGGTTAATAATTGTTTCGTTGATTCAGATAGTCCTCCAGAGACATCTGAGGTTTGGGCTGGCTAACGGGCCTTATGGTTCTGGGAGTAGCAGCTTGATTATTGGGAGCTTTCACTTCAATTCTACCAATGGTTACTTTGATTACCGTAGTCTGGGTATCTTCTTTTCGGTTTTCGCTTGTCGGTTTCACCTTCTCCAGCAGTGATGATAAATCTGATTTATTTTCGCGAAGCTTTATGGCTGGCTTAACCAACTCTTTTTTATCCAGACGGGGGAACTTTTGGGGATTTTCTTTCCCTTTTTTCTGGACATAACTTTTTGGAGTATTAGCTTCTTGAACTGATGAGTTACTTATTTCCTGATTATTAGGATTAATTGCTACTATAGAGACATTCTCTTTAGGCAAGAAAGATGAAAACTCTTCTTCCTTTTTCTCTGAATATTTCTCCTGTGGCTGGATAGTTGGATTCAAGTTTGATTTCTGAGGAGAAGGCTCAACTTTTGAAACAGGCTTATCGTCACTTAACGTTTTCTGTTCAGGAGGTACGGGGTGCAAAGGTTCCCTAATATTCTGGGGGAAATTTATCTCTGATTTAATCGGTGATGTCTTTTTTTCTTGAAGTGGTTGTATGCTTTTAGTCCATAATTTTGACACCTCATTTCTTTCCTGATTGAAAGATTGATTTTCTTTTTTGCCTTCGATAGACTGTACATCTTCAACTTCAGGAATCTCCTCCCCTATTTTTCCGTCCAAAGAACTTCCATCTACTGGTTCAAACCGCCCTCTGAGCCTTGGTTTTACCTGACTTTCATCGGAACTATGACGGGATAAAAGTTGATTAATAAAATGGCTCATTAGCTAATAAGTTCTAAGTACATCTGCCTTCTTTTGGCACTCATACCTAAAATTTCCTTTTCTGACCAGTGATATGCTCTAGCCAGAATACACACTTCCTGAAGCATCCTCCTGGCCCAACTATCTATTTCCGTCCATAAATAGCTCATAATATCGAAGGTAGATTGCCAGTGATGCTGACAGGAAGGACAGGTTAGGGAGAATTGGATATTAGCGAGGGGATCTTGTTGATCCATTTGCTTGCTTAGATTATCCCAAATTGTATCAGGAAGTTCTGAATAATTGATGGTTTGATTATCCCGATTCATAGCAACCAGGACACAGTTTTTCAAGATTTCTTCTGATTCCTGATTTTCATGTATCGCTGTCAAGAGATCTTTTGTATTGGGAAGTCTATACTGGATTGAAAAATCATCTATTTCCAACTCATAAGTTTGCTCTTTTATCTCAGTAGGAAAATCAGGAATTTGAAAATGGTTAATATTCATTTCCCATTCAACTATCTCATTACAAGTGGGACAGTTTGCTACATTCATCAACATATCGCCAAGAAGCATCTGTCTGAGTCGGATTAAACGACCATCCCTTTCCCCAATACTCAAGCCAAGTAGTTTATCGCGATCGGAATAAGAAGAACTCAATGAAATCAGCATCAAGCCTCTTTCGATGCCAGATCGGTGAGTTCCCCATTCCCAGAAGTTGAGGAGTTCATTGTGAGAGAGTGGTCTCATTCAAGTTCTAGATAAAAATTAATATTAGGACCCTGAATAAGTTGGTTCTTCTGGCTCTGTAACGGCTTCATCTCTTTCCCATCCTTCATTTTCAAGTTTGATAGATTGGATAGCAACAGCATTTCCATTAGCATCCAATTCAGGTAAAGCCTGATATTCCGAAACCCAGCACCGATACACATTATATGAAATTACGAGCTGACCTGCATCATTATATAACTCAATAGTGATATCTTTTCTAAAGTCCTTGAGAGAAACCTCAGCTCCTAATCCTGATCCAAAACTCCAGACCTTATTGGCCCATGTTTCAAACTCTTCATCGTGAGTGACTCCTCTTTCAAGGGTTATTGCTTCGTATTCAGTTTTACCAGGTGATTTCCGACTGCTACTAGGATCACCTCCCTCCCGGTGCTTCACTACTTCGGTAGTTTTCTTAAGCCCTCCTACCTTACTAACACCAGCGACATAACGCCCATCCCATTTTACGCGAAACTTAAAGTTTTTGTAAGGGTCGAAGCGATCTGGATTTACAGTAAATTGTGCCATAATATTATTCTTTCTTTTCTAAGTTAAAACTTGCCCTGTCATTTGTTGTAGTTTTAGAATTACGAATTCAGCTGGTTTTAATGGAGCAAATCCTACAAGGATATTAACGATCCCATTATTAATATCATTTTGAGTAGTTGTTTCGTTATCGCATTTTACAAAGTATGCTTCCTTTGGTGTTTTTCCCTGAAAAGCTCCCTGACGGAAAAGGTTTCTCATGAAGGAGCCTACATTTAGTCTGATTTGAGACCAAAGCGGTTCATCGTTTGGTTCAAAAACGACCCATTTCGTGCCTCTATAGAGGCTTTCTTCAATAAAAAGAGCTGTTCGACGAACAGAGATGTATTTCCATTCACTGGCAAAAGAATCATCTCCAGCCATAGTTCGTCCTCCCCAATTCACAATTCCATCCGGGAACAGGCGCAAAGCATTGATCCCTTTTGGATTTAGGACTCCATTTTCTCTGTCTGAAAATAAATATTCCAATCCCACCACGTCTCGAATAGTCGCTTCAACACCCGCTGGTGCTTTCCATACATTTCTTTTGCTATCAATGCGTGACATTAATCCAGCAATTGCCCCAGAAGTGCCGACATTTCTTGTCATGCCATTTTCCAGTATTTTTAATCTTGGATAAAAAATAGCACTATGCCCTTTAACTAACCCAACTCGAAGGCGATTCACCCCCGTTGTTGGATGTACTGCCTGCTGAACGTTTTTCCAATTCGGAAGAGGATCAATTAACAGAAAAGCCCTCTGGCTCTCGCAGAAACTACTACCCGCCCCCCATAAACTTTTCACAATAGTGTCATTATGACCTGTATCTATAGGAAGAATGAGGAGATTAAATAAGTCCACTTCAGATTCTACCAGATCAAAGGCATTTCTATAGTCTTTTAATGTTGGCGAATTACCGTCACTTCCAGCTTCACCCGGATCTTGGAAGCTTCCATTACCAGTCTTTCCCAGGCTATAATATTCAACATTGGGTAAAAATAGACCATTATTACCAAGATCTACCCCGCTTCCTGGGGCTCCATTATCTGTAGCAAAACTTTTAAGCACTTTATTATCTCCATCCTGTTTGAAGCTTATAATGATTCTTTGGCCGCTGACTCTGGCTTTCCATGGAAAATCAGGTTTATTTATCCCATAATCATTAATTACTTCAGCAATAATTGCCATCTTTTCTCTGATACCATCAAATCCTCCCGATGGGCTCGCATCCATCCCATCGTGATACATTTTGGTATTATTAAGATTGCTGGAAGTTTTGAGCTTATCTCCAATTTGAATTGGCTTACCATTAATTAGTAAGCGATTAAAATCACCTTGATCTAAATCAGCGAATGTATTTAAATTTCCCAGGTTAAAAACGAAACCATTTGCAGCCGGGCGGAGTGAAGAATAACGAGATTTTTCTATACCTCCCATGTTACTACCCAGCATAAGTATACTGGCGAGATCAT
>JAGQVA010000471.1 GCA_020438265.1 Bacteroidota bacterium | reverse complement strand
AATAAAAGGCAAATAAATGATCATTATCAAAATTAACTGATTCCTGAATGATCTTATGAAGTTCATAGAGACTTTCTTCTCCATTGACCTGAACCCGTCGCCAGATTTTTTTATCATGGGCAAGTACAACTTTAAAGGTATAAACACCTGGCTGAGGTTTTGTTATGCTGAAATCAGGGCAATTAACCAGTTCGTTCTTAGGTAAATATAGTTTAAAAGCTTTAAGAAAAGGCTCTACCCTGGATTTTGCCTCATCAATGATTTTCCGGGCTTCTTCCCTGGTTTTTGCTTCATTTACCTTTTCCCAATCGATTTCAATACCAAGGGGAACGCCATATTCTCCTTTTTTATAATACCTGTAATTACGATTCCATAAATCAAAAGGACGATGAGTAACAAGAAGTGTCAAAAAATCTTTCCCAGCCTGAGTGAGAGTTACACTCTCCATTTGGTCTCTACCTTTCCAGTACGGATCTGGTGCTAATTCTAACTCAAACCATCCTAAATAACTAAAATGAATGAACATATCCTGAATCAGGGTCAACCCGGATAAAAGTGGGTTTTCAAGTATCATTGTTCGGTTTATGACATATTTTTCATTCGCTTTGAGCTTTGGAATTTCCGCCAAAGTATATCCAATGCCAAATAGACGAAACCCACGCATATCTGCATTCAGCTGCATCTGTTCCCAATTGCAATACAGCCAAAATGTCCTGAGAATAAAGAAAAATTGCTCAGTATCATTCAAAGATCGAAACGCCTGAATATGCGCTAAATTGGGAATGAGAAAGGGCTTATTCTTTATCATTACTTTCTCAAAGAGCTTACCAGCTGTCAGAATATGAAACAGAAAATGCAGTCTGGGATATTTGTACTGATCACTTCTATCATTTAACCCTTCCTCAGGATTTTTTAAATAGCCATTTAGCTCAAATAATATTTTCCTGGCCAGCCAACCTTTGGAAGGCGTTAATTGGATTTTTTGTTTATGAACAAAAAAATCAATGGTAATTCTGATGTCATTGAGGACTCCTGTATTTGCGGGAATTTTCAAGGAATTCATAGCCTTATTTTCCTTAAAACACGGAAATGGTTGTATCTCTTCAAAATGCTATTGATAAAAATTTTATGTAAAATTTTGCAAAGCCCAACTATGTTTAAGTGATACTCATGTTATGGCTTTAAATAATGCTTTTCTATATGCCTTCTGACTATTGTCTCAGCAATACTTGAAAATCCTGGCTTTACAAATTGCGTTTCCTCGGCCTGATCGGTGAATACTTCCAGGTTTTCATCATAGAGATAGACCTGCCCTTCTATGACAATGGTCTGCCGTGTTGAATCAACATCCTTCCATTGACTAACGGAAAAAGTTTTTTCGATATCTCCGGGCTGGAAGATGACATCCACATAGGCCCAGCCGTATTCAGAAGCCTGAGATTCTTGTTTAATCTGGTAAGAATCATAGATGGGATTGCCTATCAGTTCTGCTCTTGGATTATATTTTGCAATTAGGAGCCCTTTCTTCTTTCTTTTTCTTATATCAGTAGTTGTTCCAGTCAGCAGCCAGCCACCCGCCGGATTTGACAGGAAATCAGATATTTCGAGATCACGTCCTGGAATTAATGAGTTACTCATATCCCAATTCAGACTTCCATCATCTGCATAACTCATCAGACGAATCCAACGTTGAGGTTTCTTTATAGTTGGATGAATAGATGATTTCAGAAGTGCCAGTACAATCGATCCATCTTTTTCTATGGTACATCCTCCCCACTTATCTACCTCACGAATCTGATGGCTCCATTCCAGGATACCTGTCGAATCTACTTTCTTGATCCATGCAAATTGTGCTCTGTCTGCAGGATCATGGATGTTTGCAGTCAATTCCCACCTGTTCATACCAGCGATCACAAATCCCCCATCTGGATGCTCAAGGATTCGGGAAAGAAGACCATGATGATAAGGAGGTACATAGGCCCTTTTCCAAAATATTTTCCCTTTCAGATTCGTCTTTGAGAGGAAAAGGGTATCCGTTCTTTGACTCTTTGAAATAGCCAGGAATGTCTCTGAGTCCAAAAAGTGAATTTGGGTATATTCAGTTCCCTTCAGGATATATTTCCTATACCTACCTTGATGAGAGAATTTTAAAATTCTGGTCCCTAATATGTCTATTCCTCCTATTTCAGTTTCTTTATTTAAAAAGTTAAGTATGAAAAATCCACAATCATCTGTCAGTGAAAATTGAATATACCTCATACCATATACTTTCCGACGCCATTGCAGTGTCAAATCCTGATCAAATTTGGTTATGATGCCATCATTTTTATGATTGGTTTTCTCAGATATTTGTCGTGTATGAATCCATCCACTATCTAAAGTTGGGTACCAGCTTTCTGCAGCAGACCATTGTTGGATCGGATACATTGAAGGCTCTGACTGCAAGAATTTACCCCTTTGATTAAGTTTTATTCGATCGCTAGCCTTCCCCAGTAAATCCTCGAAACGCTCATCCTTTTTTGCGATCATCAGTTCAAATCCTGAGTCAGTAATTGCGGCCTTTTGCATTCCCTCATTTATATCACCTGTTTGAAGCCAAAAGCTGGTAGTAGAATCTACAGATACGACAGATGGAGAAGGTTTACAATTTGGGGGTTCAGTGCAACTGTTTAGGATAGCCATACATGCCAGAGTGACTATTGCCATATAAAAAGTCCCATTTACTGATTGATATTTCATGTGTTGTTCTGTTTTTATTTTTAATCTCGATTTGAGGGGGTTGGGACATGGATCTCAGGAAAGTCGGAAAAGCGTATCTACTGGCTGGGGGAGGCGGCTAGGCGGAAGCCGACAACATCGATCCGGTCGTCCGGCCCGTCGCTGAGGCGATCGGAAGAACGGCAAAAATGCGAATCGTCGTACCAGCTACCACCGCGAATAACACGAATATCACCCTTTTCAGGGCCAATAGGATTAACTACTAATCCTATATCAAAACAAGTTTGATAATAATCCCCTCCATACCAATCCGAGCACCACTCCCAAACATTCCCTGACATATCGTAAATACCTAATTCGTTTGGTTTTTTCTGGCCTACTGGATGAGTTTTTTTATTCGCATTTTGATAATACCATCCAACCTCATCTAAATTTTTACTTCCTGAATAAAGATAATTCCCACTTTTATTTCCCCCTCTAGCGGCAAACTCCCATTCTGCTTCGGTCAGTAGTCTATAGTTTAACCCTGAATATTTTTGATTGATTTTTTCAATAAACTTATGGGCTTCATTCCATGAAACCTGCTCTACTGGGCAATCAGGACAGTCTTTAAAATTGCTTGGATTATCTCCCATTACTTCCTCCCATTGCTTTTGGGTAACGGGATATTTACCGATATAAAAAGAAGACAGTTTCACCTTATGAACTGGTTTTTCCCGCTCATACCCCTCCTCACTCCCCATCATAAAAGTCCCTCCTTCCACAAAAACCATCTCAATCGGACCTTTCAGGGGTTTCTGGTTTTTTGATTCAGGTTTCTTTCTTTCCTCTTTTATCACTATTTTGGGTTCTACTTTCTCTACCTCTGGCTCCTTTTGCTTTTGAGTCAATCGCTGAATCTCCTCCTCCGCCTTAGCCACATACTGACTATCAGGATACTGATTAATAAATCTCACCAAAGCTATCCACCCTCGCTTTTCAGCAGTTTCATAAGCTTCTTTTTCTTCCAGACTTTCAATCTTCTCCAATGCCTGATTAATATATTTTCCTCTTAAAAACTTACGCGCATAAGCCTGATAATCTCTAAGCGTATCGGCAAGACTGGCAATCTCCCAATAAGCAGTTTCCTCCCATTGACCCTGGGGATAATCTTTTACATAAGTCCGGCAAGCCTCCATATTCCCCGCCAATTCCTCCCAGGTAATTTCCTTAACCACATGCTTCGGTGTAAACACAAACTGCCCACTCTGATCTCCCAAACCAAAAATAAAAGCCGCTTCCGGATGTTGTTTTGCTGTGCGGGGCGTATTTTTCTGGACATGGTATTCCAGGTCAAGGGCGGAAATCCCTTCACCGGGTTTGTTTTTCAGATACTCAATAATGCATTTCGCAAAGGGACTATGTCCCCCTTTGGGGCCATCAGACACTACTTGTTTACGCCCTGAGGTTAACACTCTGCGGGAAGGGAGAATAGTTATCAAATCTTCTGTTTGATTTTTTCCCCGCAAAATCATACTCCCTGAAAAACAGGAATCCACGATCAAATAGGTATGATGACTCCTGATATCTTTGAGAATATCGCGAATACGGGTATTGGCAATGTATTGCGAGCGTTTTTCCTGTGCTTCGACGGGAATCCAGAAACCCTGGGTTTCCTGGGCGTTCATCATACCGTGACCGGCAAAGTAAAGGAGTAGATTGTCTTTAGTCGTGATTTGATCTTCCAGTTCATAAAGGCTCTCCAGAATATTCTCCCGTGTTGCCTCCTGATCCAATAAGCTGATCGTGTGTTTCTCTTCAAACTGATAGTTTTCCAGCAAAAGATCGCGAATGGTCTCAGCGTCGCGTACGGCATTATTTAATGGGGAAAAGTGCTGGTATTGGTTGATACCAATGACCAATAGGTAATTCTTCCCTGAGGGGGTAGAATTGTGTGTGGTTTCCTGAAAAGTTATTTTGCGGTCTTTTGCCATGATTTGGTTAAGATCATCAGGCAAATATAGGATATTTTTGGGGAGGTGTTTTGGAGTTTTGGGAGAGGCCTGCCATTTCCTTAAAACTCAGGCACGATTATCTCAATTTGCAGGTGCTGTCGCAAAAGGCTGAAAGTTAAACACGGAGGCTTAGAGGCACGGATATAAACAATTGATTTTCAATCTCTCTGTGTCTCTGCGCCTCCGTGTTTTTTCTTAAAATCAACCTCTTGAGACAGCTTCAAGAATTTCCC
>JAGQVA010000470.1 GCA_020438265.1 Bacteroidota bacterium | reverse complement strand
AAAAAACAACATATTCATAAACTCGGTTAAATTATCAGGATCCGAGTTTCCCTGGGGATTGATATTTTTGACTAATTGTGTACCTGCATCGGTTCCGTCAGACTTCCAAAGTTCAAACCCATTGCCGGGACTACTTGCCTGGAAATAGAGAAGATCCCCAGCAACAGTAAAGTTTTTGGGATTGGAATTGGCAGTAGTATGAATATTGGCGACCATTTGTGTACCTGCTTCCGTTCCGTCAGAAACCCATAATTCACGACCATTTTCATCTTCTGCCGAAAAATATACCTTCCCATTATAGACGGTTAATTCCATGGGTTCTCCACTGCCGAGCGTATCAATGTTTTTGACCATTTGAGTCCCTTCTGGTGTCCCGTCTGACTTCCATAACTCAATGCCATTATTTCCATCATTCGCGGTAAAAAACAGCGTTCCATTTAAGCTCACCAAATATTGCGGGCTGGAGCTTCCGGCTGAATTAATATCAGCGACCAATTCAGTTCCTTCCTCTGTCCCATCGGATTTCCAGAGTTCCATACCATTTACCCCATCATTGGCAATAAAAAAGAGCATATCGTCCATTGGGGTAAGCAATTCAGGACCAGCACCCCCTGATTCATTGATATCTTTGACCATCACGGTACCGTCGTAAGTACCATCAGACTTCCATAATTCTTCTCCATTTCCGCCATCGTTGGCCTGAAAAAAGAGCGTACCGTTTACATTGGTCAGGTACATAGGCTCAGAACCACCAATCGGATGGATATTTTTCACTAAAACCGGCGTTTGTGTGAACACAATTGTCGGGAAAGTGATTAGCAAGGCTACTAATAGATTTTTTATAGGAGTATTCATTATTAATAGGCTAAAAGGGTTAATTTTTATAACCTTTTAAATTAGCCTGATTAACAAATCTTACCGAAGAGAAATCCTATGATGGCAGGTGAGTTTTCTCAGTTGGAAGTGAATAACTTCGAAAAAAAATCTGCCCAAACATTTGAATACAGTTTGGGCAGACAAGTTTAAGGAAGTTTTCCAAAAGGGAAATAATGTTATTTTTTCACATGCACATCCATTTGCGGATAAGGAATATTGATTCCTTCAGCATCGAAGGCTTTTTTAATGTGTACCATAAAATGCTTAAATGCAGGCCAGTAGTTTTCATTCGTACAGACAAATCGTACTGCAAAGTTCAGAGAACTGGCTCCCAGTTCTTTGAGAAAAATATCATAACCGTCTTCCAGTTCTACATCAGGAGTTGCTTTAAGAACTCTTTCAATAATTTCCCTGGTTTTATCGATATCATCGTCATAACTCACCCCAAGGGTCAAATCATGTCTTCTTTTTCCAGTAACGGTAAAGTTTTCAATCGGACCACTGGTCAGTTGAGCATTAGGGATAATAATATGCCGCTGGTCCAGTGCCTGTAAAACCGTCTGGAAAATCTGAATACTCTGAACGGTTCCAGCGTGCCCCTGGGCCTGGATAAAATCACCGACCTTAAAAGGCTTGAAAGTTAAAATTAACACACCGCTGGCAAAGTTAGCCAGATTACCCTGAAGCGCCAGTCCGATAGCAAAAGCCATCGCACTGAAGACAGCGACGAAAGATGTAACCTCAATTCCAAACATACTGGCCACGCTAAGTAGCAGCAGAACCTTAAACCCGATATTTATTATCGAGGCTAAGAAAGGCCGAATGGAAGGGTCCATTTCGCGCTTCTCCATATTTTTCTTAGCAACACCAGTAATCCACCCAATGATCCGAAAACCAATAATCAGCGTCACAATAGCGCCGATTACTTTCATAGCGTACTGAGCGATAAATCCTTGAATAAGAGGTAATATTTCGTTTAAATCCATATTTTGATGTTTGTCTGGTTAGTTTTTATAGGTAATTTTTGATCAAACAGTAAAGTAAGTTTTCATTCTATAACACAAAGCTCCTTAAAAAGTTTACAGGCCAGACTATTCCAATAAAGGATAATCCGGCCTGCAGGTAAAAAGGTAAGCCTCTTTTCAGAATATTTTCTTCTTATTACTGATCCCTATTTGGGTAACTCCCAACCATTGTTATAATTAGCTTTTATCAACTGATTAGCAGCATCATTGTCCTTAAATTGACCTTTTTTTGCATCCCAAAAAACCATCTGCCCGGTTTTATAGGAGATATTTCCCATTTGAGCATTAATCGCCGCAATACTCCCTGAAGCAATCGGTGTATTGAGAATAGAAGAATCATTTTTTTCAATTGCCTCGATAAAATTTTGAGTATGCAATCCCAGATAGTTTACATCAGAAGGTCGTCTCACTTCATCGATAGGTTTCATTTTGGGATCACCCCAGTTACTATACCCATTTGGTTCTCTTTCCAGAATTACTTCAAATCCCTGTCGGTCTACGACCAAAGTTCCATTATTTCCGATAAAGGCAATTCCTTCACGTCGTCCGTAATTCCCGGAATCAATCCCGGTTGCGTGTTCCCAAAGCATACTGAAGTTTTCATATTTAAAAATAGCCTGAAGGGTATCCGGGGTTTCCGATGCATCATCAGGATAGGCGAGTTTTCCTCCTGAAGCGAATACAGAAATCGGGGCTTTGGCCTGCATCGCATACAAAGCAATATCAATCTCATGTACGCCCCAGTCAGTCATTAGCCCACCGGCATAATCCCAAAACCAGCGGAAGTTGAAGTGGAATCGGTTGGGGTTAAATGGCCGTTTGGGTGCCGGGCCGAGCCAGAAATCGTAATCTACGCCTTTGGGAGGTTTTTCATCCGGAAGTACCGGAACAGGGTTCATCCAGCCCTGATAAGCCCAGACTTTTACAAGACGAATATTGCCCAATACCCCAGACCTGACAATATCAATTGCCTGTCGATAATGCGGACCACTTCGCTGCCATTGGCCAACCTGAACAATTTTACCGGATTCGGCGGCCGCCTTTACCATAATATTACATTCCTCTATCGTATTGGCAATGGGTTTTTCTACATAGACATGTTTACCAGCTTTTACCGCATCGACCATGATTTTACAATGCCAGTGATCGGGTGTACCAATAACTACAGCATCAATATCACGATTGGCCAAAAGTTCGCGATAATCGCCATAAGTTTTCGGAGTATTGGAACGAAGATCTTTATATTCATTCACCCTCTTTTTGACCACATTTTCATCGACATCGCAGATTCCAACCAGGTCTACCCTATCCATTTGCAGGAGGGAACGGGTATTGCTCCAACCCATTCCATTACAGCCGATTACCCCAATCTGAATTTTATCATTAGGGGAGAAAGGATTACTGCGAAGAATGTAAGGACTGGATAAGAAAGTAGCCGCAGCAGCAGATTTATGAATGAATTCGCGTCTTTTCATATTATTCTATGTTTTTATTTCTTAAAAAATTGTTAGCATTTAATTTACACATCTTTTATGCAAAACATAGAATTGGAGCTAATTACCTATCACATAAATTTCTATCAAATATAAACCATGGTTCCTTTCTCCCTTAACAAGTTAAGCCAATCAGGAATAGAATGTAACCTATTCCAGCGAAGATCCAGTTTTTTCAGATTAGGTAAATTTTCCAGAAAATCGGGAAGTTCGGTGAGTAAATTCCCACGCAAATCCAAATGGATCAGAGCTTTCAGGGAAGCAAATGAATCAGGTACGTTTTGTAGTCGATTATTCCTTAAATCTAAATGAGTTAAATCAACAAGCTCACTCATAGAATCAGGTAAAGAGGAAATGCGATTATTATTCAAATAAAGCTCTCTTAGATTTCTCAACTTGCCAATTGAATTGGGTAGGGTTTTCAACTTATTATTGTATAACCTTAATTCAATTAAACCACTCAAATCCCCCAATAATTCCGGTAGTGCTTCAAAATGATTGTCGGTAAGATTCAGGTAGGTCAGTTTGGAAAGATTGCCAAAAGATTCAGGCAAAGTTGAAAGCTGATTATCGCTGATATATAAAAAATCGGTCAGGTTTTCCAGATTCCCGATGGATTCGGGCAAAGTGGTCAAACGGTTATGCGCAATATCCAGGGTTCTCAACCTCCTGAGATTTCCAATACCATCTGGAATATGTGTCAATTGGCTTCCATGAATAAAAAGCTCTTCCAGATTTGTTAATTGTTGAATTTCGTAAGGAATATGACCTAATGGATTATCCCCCAAAGAAAGACTCTTTAAGTTTTCAAGTTTAAATAAACTGTCTGGTAAAGTAGAAACCTGATTATGGTGAATCGACAAAGCTTCCAGTTTAATCAAATCGCCGATTTCTTCTGGAATTGTCTGCATTTGATTGTAGTCCAGGAATAACTGTGTCAATTCTGAGAAATAGCTGATCTTATGTGGAAGCGTTTTGATAGCATTTCCAGTCAGATTCAGTGATTTCAGTTCAAAAGGGAGATTATTGGGGAAATAAGAAAGATTTTGAAAACTCAGATTCATGATCATAGAAATATCTTTTAGAGAAATCATAGCTGTCTGGTACTATGTTGGATGCTCTTGTAATTATGGCAATTTCGGGTTAACTAGAAATAAATCGGAAAAATATAGCAATGATGAAGTATTATTCACCTTTCAAGCCAGCTCCTTTAGTCTATTTTCTGAGCTGTATTTTCAGTATTTCTCTTGTCTCCGCTCAACCGGAAATTCAGGCCTGGAGTAATTTTCGCGGAATCAGGGTAGAGGGACAATTGATGCAGTTTGAATCCAGCCTTAGCGTTATTGGGGAAGACTGGACGAAGGAAAGAGCTACTGCAAAAGAGCGAAACTGGACCAGGTATCGAAGGGAGGGAGAAGTACAAATTGTACAAACGCGTATGGACAGTCTGTTTTTTACACAAAAGGTAAGTGATACGGGTTTGGGTAAAGCCAAAGTAGAAATAGAATTTGATCCACATGAAGATCTTGCATTCACCGGGGCATTTTTTCATTTGAATCTCCCTTTAGATGATTTTTCCGAT
>JAGQVA010000469.1 GCA_020438265.1 Bacteroidota bacterium | reverse complement strand
AAATCTCGGACTATAATCATCTGGTCAAGGTCATTGAAGATACCGAAATACCCGCCATTTTCATTGAATCGACCATTAATCCCAAAAGTATCCAGCAATTGGCGAAAGATGGAAAAATAAAAGTAGGCGGGAAATTATTTGCAGATTCTTTGGGAGACGAAGAATCAGGAGCAAATACTTACCTTAAAATGCTGAAACAAAATACAAATAGGGTAGTGGAGGGGTTAATTGACCCTGTGGGCAATCATAAGGAGGAAAGCTACTGGTTTTTGTTGGTTATCATTGGGTTATTTTTATTGGCTTTCCTGGTGGTTGTTTTTAGGCTGAAGATACGATCCCGGGAAGATCTCGATTGGGAAAATTACGTGCTTAAAATTGAAGGACTTTCCGTTTCTTATGATCGCAAAACAGCTCTTTCCAATATCTATCTGAATATTGAGCCTGGATATGTCTATGGGTTAATCGGGGGGAATGGATCTGGAAAATCAACCTTGTTTAAGTCTATTTTGGGATTAGTAGAACCAGACGCAGGCAATATTACAATCAATGATTCTCCGATTGACGATGTACGGAAATTCATCTCCTACATTCCCCAAAAGGAAGAAATTGACTGGTCTTTTCCTGCTACTGTTTTTGATATCGTTTTAATGGGCCGTTATCCCCATCAAAAAGTTTTTGACCGACTCAAACCTGAAGACAAACAAAAAGCCCTTCAGGCAATGGAAATGCTGGGAATTACAGATTTGAAAGACAAACAAATCGGAGAACTTTCCGGAGGACAGCAGCAGCGGGCCTTTATCGCCCGGGCTTTATGTCAAGAAGCGGAAATTTATATGTTTGACGAGCCCTTTGTGGGAGTAGACATTACCACTGAAAATCGGATTATTGAAATTGTCAAAGACCTGGCGGCTAATGGAAAGCTGGTGATTATCATTCACCATGATCTGGCCAAGGTAAAAGACTATTTTGACCGGTTGGTGATGATCAATCAACGAGTAATTGCCGCTGGGGAAACCGAGTTGGTTTTTACTGATGAGAATATCAAAAAGACCTATGGAGGCCGTTTAACCATTTTACAAAAAACCGAAAATTATCTCTAAAGATGGATGCAATCATCGATGTATTTCAATATGAATATGCAGTCAGGGCTTTAATTGCCTCGGCTATGGTAGGAATTATGTGCGGGATTTTGGGGTGTTTTATTGTCCTGAAGAACATGTCTCTGATCGGAGATGCTTTGTCTCATGCCATTCTTCCCGGAGTAGTGGTAGGGTTTGTGATTGCAGGGTATAGCATTCTGGGCTTTTTTACTGGTTCGGTCATCGCGGGGCTGTTAGCGGCCGTTGCGATTACATGGATTCAGCGCAATGTCAAAACCCAGGAAGATGCTGCAATTGGAATTGTGTTTACTTCCATGTTTGCAGCAGGGGTAATGGGGATTTCCAAATTATCGAGGGAAGAAGGGGTGCACCTTGACCTTAAGGATTTTCTCTTTGGCAATGTGTTGGGCATTTCCAATCAGGATCTTTGGCTTACCTTTTTGGTTATGATGTTTTCAATCATCTGTGTGGTTGCTTTTTACCGTTTTTTCTTCATTACAACTTTTGAATCAGTCGTAGCCAGAACAATCGGGATTTCTGTGAGCACGATGCATTATTTTTTAATGCTGCTTTTATCATTTGCAGTGGTGGCATCTCTTCAGTCAGTAGGAGTCATTTTGGTTGTAGCTATGTTAATAACCCCCGCTTCTACAGCTTATTTGCTTACTTATCGATTACATCACATGGTTTGGATGGCGGGCGTGATAGGACTTATCTCGACGACTGTGGGGCTTCTTTTAGCAATTATCTTTGAAACGACTCCCGGTCCGGCCATGACTGTTACAGCAACAGGGTTTTATTTACTGGCTGTATTTTTCTCACCACAAAGAGGACTGGTCAGTAAATTTATCAAGAGGGAGAGAAAACGTTTTAAGATTTTACAGGAAGATATTCTCAAGCAGTCGGTCAGGTTAAAAGAAAAAGAAGTTTTTTCATTCGAGGAACTGGTTAACAAGCTGGGTAGTCCCCGGATTAAAATCAAAAGAGCACTTACTCCTTTAGCCAGAAAGGGATATATCAGTTTTCGTAAAGGCAACTTTGATTTGACAGAGAAAGGAATAGAGCGGGGATATGCCCTGATTCGTGCGCATCGTTTATGGGAAACATATCTTGTAAAGGAAATGGGACTCAACGAAGATCAGATTCATGAAGATGCGGAAAAATACGAGCACATTCTCACAGATGCTTTGGTAGATGAGGTAGCCCGAAAACTGGGCAATCCGCAAAAAGATCCGCACGGTTCACCGATACCGGAAAAACCTGAAAATTCCACGCCCAAACTCATTACCTTTTCCGAAGGTGTTAGGGGAAAAATTATGTCTCAGCAAATCAACCACCTGGTCAGATCAGAACTTTGGGCATTGGGGATCAAGCCCAACCTTGAGTTTACTGTAAACAAAAAAAATGAAAAAGAGTTGGTTATTATGATGGAAAATCAAAAAATTTCTGTTCCTAATATCCTGGCTGCCAAGGTCAAAGCCGAAAAGTTGAATTGATTTTGTAAATTTGGAAAGAAACCCTTACAAAATCCGTTGATTAATTATGAAGCAGTTTATTACTCTTATAATCATATTATTTAGTTTTTATCATACATTTTCGCAGGTTCACGTTTTTACCGATCCTGCCTACAGAGCTGAAGCAGAAAAGGGACTGGATTTGACCTATAGTATGGATTTTGATAAAGCTGATGCAGTATTTTTAAAATTAAAAAATAAATATCCCGACCACCCTGCCGGGTATTTTCTCCTGGGATTTAATCGATACTGGCAGATTTATATGTCTGATACGATGAAGGAGTTATATCCTGAAGCATTGAATTATCTGGAAACCGCTCTCAAAAAAAATGAGCCTCTGGAAGATGATCCTTCTTATTATCAGGAGTTTGTATTTTTCGAGTTTATGTCCCACGCGCTTATGGCGAGACTTTATTCTCTTCAAAAGAGCTGGATGTCGGCGGTTAATTCTGCCCGAAAGATTATCTCTCCTATGAAAAAAAGCTTAAAGCTGGTTGGGGAGGCACCTGAGTTTTATTTTATCGCTGGCATGTATAATTATTATGTAGCGACTTATCACAAAGCCTATCCGGTTGTAAGGCCGTTTCTTGTATTTTTTCCCGATGGTGATGAAGCTTTGGGACTGGAACAAATGGAAAAAGCAGGAAGTATCAAAAATATTACCCAGCACGAAGCAACTTTTTTTCTGATTTACATTTACCTGGACGAGATCAATCAGCCTGCAAAAGGACTCAGAACAACTGCCAGTCTTTACAGGGAATTTCCTAAAAACACATGGATAAAGGTCGATTATGGAAGAGCTTTATACAAAAATAAAAAATACGAAGAAGGCTATAAAATCCTGAGCGAAGTAGAAAGTGATTTCCAGTCCATTCCTGGTCACAGTACAAAAAACATTACCACATTGACCTCCCGATATCCCACATTTATGATGATTAAGGTATATCATTATATGGGGCTACTAGCTATGTACAAAGATCATGACTTCCGAAAAGCCATGGATTACTTTGAACTGAGTAATAAAATGGCCAGAATAGCCGATGTGGAGCAGGATAACTATCTGGCTGGTAACGAATATTATAAGGGAGTTTGTTTTGATAATCTCTCCCAGCGGGAAAAAGCTATCGCTGCATATAAAAAGACGCTGGATATGGAGGAGAATAGCATGTATAAGGATGATGCTAAGAAATACATTAAGAGCCCGCATTTGATTAGTCAGGAGACGAATTCTTCTTCGCGGTGAGGAAGATTTTCCCGGTTTGATCAAATTATTCCCAAATCGGGACACTTGCTAGAAGTGTCATATATAGGAAAAGGTAATTTACTTATTTCAGGAGAAATTTTTCAATTCACCTTTAATTTTTTGTATGACATGTTAAACAAAACCTTGCTGCTCATAGCAGGCACAATCTTAATGGTCATGGGATGCCGAAATTCCCAAAACACAAACCTCGAACTTCGTGATCAGCTGTATCAAACTCACCTCCAATCGGTAAGGCTTGGTGATGGAGTCCCCCTTGATTTAAGCGTTTCGATACGTTGGCGAATAACGGATATGGTTGATTTTCATACCCAGTTTGCTCACCCGAGAGCGTTTGATACTTTGATTCTCGCACCAAGAAGTCGTGAAATTGCCAATAAAGTCAGCAACTCCTATCCCAGTGTAGATTCTGTGTTTGGTCCCTGGCGCCAGCGTTTTATTACTTCTTTAAAAAATTCTTTCCAGGCTGAAATGGGAGAGGCTGGTGTTTCGATAGAAGAAGTAATTATTCCTGAAATCACCTTTCCACAGACATATACGGAAGCACTGGAAGCCTCTGGAATGAAAGAGCGTGAATTGGAAGCGATTCGGGAGCGCAATGATGTGGATATTGCTTCGGCAGAAGCCAATCGGAAAAGAGCCACTGCAGATGGGGAGGTTTTGATAGAACAGGCTCGAATGGAAGGAAAACTTCAGCAGATTCAGGCCAGTACGGAAGAAATTCGCCGCAAGACTGAACTGGCAAAAGCTGAAACCCAAAGGCAGGTTTCGGAAAAGCAGTCTTATGCCGAAGCAAGAAAAGCGGAATTATTGGCTGAAGCCGAAGTCAGCAAAGTCAAAGCCATGAAAAAAGCAGATGCCGATCATAAACGAGATCTGGAAATGATTGAAGTGGAAAAGAAAAAAGCTATGGATAAAGTCGGGATTGATAAAGAACTGGAAATAGCAAAGATATGTGCTCAGAATCCAACCTATGCTTCTTATATGATTAATAAAGAACTGGCTTCCAAAGTGCAAATTGCTGTTTTACCCGCCAATGTCGATGGAAATATATTTGGAGAACTCATGCGAATGCAAACTCCGGCTCAGACCGTTTCTGAGAA
>JAGQVA010000045.1 GCA_020438265.1 Bacteroidota bacterium | reverse complement strand
TTGTATTAGGTATCAAAGCGAAATTTTAAACACAACAATTCATGAAAAAAGTCATCGGTTTCTTCCTTCTTATTTCCCTCTTATCTGCTTGTCATAACCGCCTCAATATTGAGCCCGAACAAGCTATTTCCGTCGATGTCGCACTGTCCAATGAACAGGGTATCAGGACCGCTCTCGTCGGCACATACGATCTCTTGTCCCAAATGCCAACTCCTTCCGGGGATGTGATTTTAAATTCAGAATTATTCGCTGATACCGAAGACCTGATATGGACATCTTATATCCTTCAAGTCAATCAGGTTTTTAATAAAAAAATTGCTGTAAGCAATACAGCAGTAGAACATTTCTGGATTTACTCCTATCAGACCATCAATCAGGCAAATACGGTTTTGGATGCTGTGGAGGTCCTTGAAGAGGCAGACCAGGATGGAGTGGCTGCGGAATTGCGGTTCATTCGTGCCATGGTGTATTTTGACCTGGTGAATATGTACGCGATGCCATGGACAGCAGGTAATCCTAAAAGTAATTTAGGAGTACCCATCATTTCTACGCCTGCTGAGCAGACTTTGGAAAACCCTGAAGTTCCTCGAAATACAGTGGCCGAAGTGTATCAGTTTTTGATAAATGATTTATTGTTTGCAAAAGATAATCTGCCTGAGCAAAATAGTATTTTCGCCAATACTTATGCAGCCAGTGCCTTACTTTCAAGGATCTATTTGATGCAAGAAAAGTTTGACCTCGCTGCCACCGAAGCTGATCGTGTTATTACCTCTGGTCAATATACACTGCTTACCGATCTGGAACAGGTTTTTAACCAATCGGAAAACAGCACCGAAGATATCTTTACGATTCAAATCACTCCCCAGGATGGGAGCAACCGGGTAAGCTATTTTTATTCAGGGGAATTGGAAGGTGGCGGTGGTTTCATTGGTATCAGAGATGAGCATTTGGCCAAATATGAAACGGGTGATTTGCGGGCAGATTTATTTTACATCGACCAGCAAAGCAGCATCAGGCGAACCAGTAAATGGCGGTTCAATTCGACCAAAGACGGTAATGTAACTACTCTCCGTTTGGCAGAAATGTACCTTACCCGTGCCGAGGGCCGCTTCCGAACAGGCAATGCTGCCGGAGCTTTGGAAGATGTAAACATAATTCGGAACAGAGCCGGGCTTCCTTCTTTGTCCGATGTCGATCTGGAAATCATTTTAAATGAGCGTTTCCTGGAACTGGTTTTTGAAGGTCATCGGTTCAGGGACACCAAACGTAATCGAAAACCGTTTGGAACCCTCCCATTTGATGCTCCTGGTATGATCTATCCGATTCCCCAAAGAGAGATGGACGTAAACAGTGCTCTGGTGCAGAATGAAGGATACTGATAATCCTTGGGCTATTGTTGTATTTCATTTCTTATTGTTGCAGTTAGCTATTTTTACGGTATTTAATCACTACCTTTAGTTAAACAATTCGGTTTTCGATTAGCGTTAAAATTAAACCCAATGTTGGATTTAGAATAAAGAAAATCGCTTTGCGCTAATCTCAATCATATCCTTATGAATATTCCAACAATGCGTATCGTCTCCCAACGTATAAGTATGTTGATTGTCTTGTTAAGTCTCATTTCTTGTTATGAAAAAACGGACAACACCCATGCTTTTACTCCAGAGACATCCAACGATAAATCTTCAGAATTACCTCCTCCTATCAAAGCGAAATATTTATCTCCCGATAGTTTACTTCTTCCAACGGTTGTTCCCCTGAAAAAACAGCCTGAAACAGTTCCTGCCCATCCAAATGTACACCTGGCAGGCACGCCCAATGTGATACCTGTCCCCAATGATTTAGAGGTAGTTACACTTGGAAGAAATGGCATCCCATTACCTAAGAGCGTTCCGGTCATACCAACCGTAGTTCCTGTATTACAGCCGGAGCCCATACCTTCTCAAGCATTTCGTACGATGGAAGGGGCGATTTATGATTTTCAGTATTTATCAGAAGAGCAAGGTCTGCCTAATCCTGGCATTTTATCGATATTGGAAGATCGCAGAGGACATCTCTGGTTTGGAACCACTGCTGGCGTAATCCGATATGACGGTAACCATTTTTTTCATTATACCCGGAAGGAAGGATTCCCGATATATATGGGCCTCAGGCATATTCTGGAAGATCGCAAGGGAAATATCTGGTTTTCAGGAACGGGTGGTATTTGCTATTATGATGGGCAAAACTTTAGTTACTTCAACCAGGAACATGGGTTAGAAGACGCGGTTACAGCTATGATGGAAGATCGTGAGGGAAATATTTGGTTTGATGGAGGAGATATTTATCGATATGACGGATCGAGTTTTACCGTGTTTAAAAAGGAACATGGATTTACGAATGAGACAAGAAAGAATATAACAACCTTTACAAGTAACAGATTTATCTATTTGCTTCAGGATCAAAATGGAAGTATCTGGTTTGCAACACAAGGCAATGGAGTCATGCGATTTGACGGGAAACACATTACGCATTTTACTGAAAAAGAAGGATTGGTACACAATCATATTGAACATATTCTGGAAGATAGTGAAGGACAATTATGGTTTGCAAGTGGAGGCCTGGGCACCACAGGGCGGGGAGTCAGCAGATACGATCCTAAGGATGGTAGAAACGGAAGTTTTTCCAATTTTACAAAAGCTGAAGGTTTGAGCGGAAATCGTGTTAGCAGAATGCTGGAGGACAAATCAGGGAATATATGGTTTGCTACTTATGATGGAGGAGGCGCATCGCGGTATGATGGTGAGTTTTTTACACATTTTACCACAGAAGAAGGGATGAACTTCAATGATTTGCAAACGATCTTCGAAGACCGTCAGGGAAATCTTTGGTTTGGCACCAATGGAGCAGGTCTTTGCCGGTTTCGACCTAACAGTTTCAGGCATTTTACCGAGGACCAGGGCTTGAGTGCAAACTGGACGGAAAATTTATTTGAAGATAAGTCTGGCAATATCTGGATGGGAACGATGTATGGAGGTGTGATAAAATATGATGGACACACCTTCACCACATATACTGAAGCGGAAGGATTACTTCAAAATGTGGTTGTTTCCATCGCTGAAGACAGCCGGGGGAGGATGTGGTTTAGCACCAGAGATAAAGGAATTTGCCGTTTTGACGGTAAAACTTTTACAAACTATGGGAAGGCACAAGGACTGAGCCATTTTAGCTGGCGTTTGTTTATTGATAAACAGGATCAGGTATGGGTTGCCTGTGGATGGGGAGGAATGACCCGAATCAACCAGGCCACTGGAGAAGTGACGCATTTTAATACAGAAACAGACCCTTCAGGAGATGAATGGGAAGGAATCGGAGGAGTAAATATATATGAGGACAAACATCAAAACCTTTGGTTGGGGGGAAGAGGATACCTGGCAAAAATTGACCCTGAAAACGACCAGATTCATTTCACACACGAGCTTGAAACCGAAAATAAGAGCTGGGTAATTGGGATGTTTGAGGACGAGGAGGATAATCTCTGGGTTGCAACAGAACACCATTTTACACAAATAACAAATGAAACAGAGGAAATTAATCATGACTTTCCTCAGATTCCACTGGAAGAGACTTTAGGAATTTCTAGCCTTAAATCTATAGTGAAAGACAGTGAGCAACATCTTTGGATGGGCACCACTGATCAGGGACTGTCAGTACTCGTTGGTGGACTGGATAAATTGAAAAATGCAGATTTTGAGCAGATCCAATTCTCTAAAGCAGACGGGTTAAGGAGCAAGAGATATATTGAAAATGGTATTCTGATAGATCATAAGAACCAAATTTGGTTTGGTTCAAAAGTGGGACCCACAGTACTGGATCTCAATACCTTTCGCCCTCCATCGAAAGCTCCGGGAGGTATGAGTCTCCTTGATATCGATGTACTCCAGCATCATATTGAGTTTCGGGGACTGAGTGATACTACTTATCAAAATGCCTTTGCCTTTGGGAAACCATTAAAGCAATCTTTCGATTCGATCGTCTCTTTTCAGAATTATCCCGGGCACCTCACTTTGCCTTACGACCTTAATCACCTGACCTTCCATTTTTCCGCCTTTGATTGGGCTGCTCCGCATCAGATTAAATACAGCTACAAAATAGAAGGCCTGGACGAGGAATGGAGTCAACCAGATGGATTTGCCAGTGCAGATTACCGCAATCTTCCTTACGGCACTTTTACCTTTAAAGTAAAAGCAATAGGACAGGCAGGTATCTGGAGCGAACCCTTTGCCTATACATTCTCCATTCGACCACCCTGGTGGCACACCTGGTGGGCTTATGCGCTATATGTGTTGCTGGCAACAGGGGCTGTCGGCGGATATATTTTGCGCCTTCGCCGAAAAATAAAAGAGAAACAAGAGCAACTTGAAATGGAGCAGTACCTGAACCGGGAATTACGGGAACTCAACATTGCCACCACCCGATTTGTGCCAAAGGATTTTGTGCAGATTCTGGATAAAAAAAGTGTGAAAGAATTGCAACTAGGCGACCAGATAAAGGCCAATATGACTGTTCTTTTTGCTGACATCCGTGGTTATACAGGTCTCTCTGAGAACATGACTCCTGAAGAAAATTTCAAGTTTATCAATGCCTATCTGGGGCGAATGGGTCCTATTATCCAGGAACATGGAGGCTTCATTTGTCAGTACTATGGTGATGGCATCATGGCACTTTTTAAGGATAAACACGATATGGCTGTAAAAGCGGCTATTGAAATGCAAAAGGCACTCCAACGCTATAATCGCAAGCGCTTCGCCCGTAACAGGCAATCCATTGATGTCGGGATCGGTCTCAATACCGGGCAATTAATGCTTGGAGTTATTGGCGATGAGCAACGATATGACACTAGTGTTATTTCCGATGTGGTAAACACAGCAGCCCGAATGGAAGGACTCACCAAAATATTTGGCTGCCAGGTCATCGTCAGTGAAAAAACCCTGATGGAAATGAACATATCTACCGAGACTAAAGGTGCCGACACGCTCGGAGGAGACTATCGATTTCTCGGCAAAGTAAAGGTTAAAGGCAAAGAACAGGTCTTAAAAATCTATGATTTTTATGATGGACAGACCGATGACATTCGACACCTGAAATCCCAGACAAAGACTCATTTTGAAAAAGCCCTTCAATTGTATTATGAAAGGGAATTTGGGAAAGCTGCGGATCTTTTTAAAGTCATATTAGAAGAATATCCGGGAGATGTTGCTGCGAAATATTATATGGATAAATCGGTAACATACATTATGGGAGATGTAGAAGATAACTGGAATGGTGTGGAAGAGATGGTGAGTAAATAAATCTAATAAGATGTTATTTCAAAGAATATATACGGCCCTTTTATTTCTGATTTTTTTTCAAATCTTCAGTTATGGGCAGGATAGTTTAGATCATAAGCTTACGCCACAAACACCCGAGCTTGCTTATATTGAGATACAGGAGCAATATATTGACTTTCGGAAATTAAAGGACTCTTCCTATCAGCATCAATTTGAATTTGGAAAAGCTTTGAGTCAGTCTTTTGATTCCGTGGGACCTCATGTTAATTATCCTCTGAATTTGAATCTCCCACATTATCTTAATAACCTCACCTTTCATTTTTCGGCTATTGACTGGAAAGCACCGCACAAAATAAAATACAGTTATTATCTGGAGGGATTAAACAACGATTGGAGCGAGCCAACAAATGAACCGAAAGTGCATTATATGAATTTACCTCACGGTGAATATACCTTAAAAATTAAAACTATAGGTGAGGCACAAATTTGGAGTACTCCATTTATTTACTCCTTCAGCATACAAACACCATGGTGGAGAACCTGGTGGGCCTATACTTTGTATTTGCTGGTTATATTCGCAGCCTTTTATGGAATTTGGCATTTTTGGCAGGAAAGAAAAAGGCAGGAAGAAGAAATCCAGCGTCTGGTAAAAGCATATAAACTCACCAAAATTCCCGAGGCAATTGAAATGAAAAAAGTACCCCAGGAAAGCAGCTTTTTGAACCTTGTTCAGACAACTCTTGAAGCCCATCTTAGTGATGAAAATTTCGGCATCGCAGAGCTATGTGAACTGTTAAACATCAGTCGGGCACAACTGCATAGAAAATTGAAAAAACTCACAGGGCTTTCTACTTCCCACTACATTCGGTCTATGCGTTTGGAAATTGCTAAAAATCTTTTGGAAACGCCTGGTCTAAACGTATCCGAAGTAGCTTTCAAAGTTGGGTTCAGTAACCCATCCTACTTCTCAAAAGTATTTAAGGCGCAATTTGGTTATGCCCCCAGAGAGTTGAAATAACAGGCATTATCTCCAACTATCAATCAGATTATTTCAAAAAATTAATATTATTATAAAGGGGGATTGGCCCATCTCATTTATAGTTTCGACCCCAAAACCGATGCCCGGTAAGAATACAAATTGACCATCAAAAAGATCAACACTGTAAAGGAAAGCAATGATGAGCCTCCATAGCTAAAAAAGGGAAGAGGAATCCCAATGACAGGCACCAAACCAATAGTCATTCCCACGTTCACAAACACGTGAAAGAAGAGAATCGAAAGCACACTATACCCATAGATCCGGGCAAACCGGGTCTTGGAGTTTTCTGCCAGGAATAATAATCGCACAATCAGCAGGAAGAACATGATGAGTACTGTACTGGTACCCAGCCAGCCAAATTCCTCACCGACGGTACAGTAGATGAAGTCCGTTTCTTGTTTCGGGACAAATTTATATTTGGTGTAATTCCCGTCCAGATACCCTTTTCCAGATACCCCACCCGAACCAATAGCAATTTTGGATTGAATCACATTATAGCCCGCTCCACGAGGATCTTGTCCTGGATCAAATAAGATTTTAATCCGGATTTGCTGGTGAGGCGGAAGTTTACTGACAATTTTATCGACACTGAAAGAAAGTCCGGCCAGATAACCAAATGCAATGATGTGAATCACTGCAATTTTTATCCGATAGCGGGGATTGTCAAAATACAAAAAGGAAAGCACTCCTACCCCCAGCACAATGGCGATGATCCAGCCAACCTTACCCGTTCCAAGAGTAACCACAGCCACCAATCCCGTCAGTAGAATAAGGATCGGAATGAAAGGATTTAATCCTTCCCGGAAAAATACAATTAAAAAACTGGCAAATACGAGGGCAGAACCTGTGTCATTTTGCAGAATAACAATGATGCCAGGAACGATAACAAGCAACCCTGCTACCAAAGCCTGACTGGTATTATTCAGCGAAAAATTCAAACGGGACATGTAACGAGCCAGCGCCAGGGCAGTAGCCATTTTGGCGAATTCGGAAGGCTGAAAAGGTTGTCCGGCAATAATCAGCCAGCTTTTGGCCCCATTCACCTCCTTCCCTATAAAAAGCACAAGAATCAGCATTAAGATTGCCGCTCCATAAGCGAAATAACTGATTGCCTCTATAAAACGATTATCAAGAGAAAGAACTACCAGCGCGACAACCAGGGAAATTCCGACCCACATAATTTGTTTTCCATGCATAGTGGAAAGGTCAAACAAAGCTCCGTCTGTATTGGTAAATGTTACGGCATAGATAGCCATCCAGCCAAATAAGACCAGTCCCAGATAAAGGAGCAGCGTTACTATGTCAAAATCAAAATTCTTTCTCCCCACGACTACTTATCTTATAAAATTGGTACTCATAATACGGTTTTCTTCAAACTTTTTCTCCTTGATTTCCCCTCGAAGGTACTTCTCAATCATCAGGCTCGCAGTTGGAGCAGCCCATCGGCCACCACCACCCGCATTTTCAATAATCACAGCAATCGCAATCTGAGGGTTATCCTTGGGAGCAAATCCCACAAATACAGCGTGGTCCTCTCCATGTGGATTCTGCACAGTACCTGTCTTTCCACACACGTCAAAATCGCTCATATATGCTCTTCGTGCTGTACCCGAAGCGACTACTTGTTCCATCGCATCAACGACTGTCTGAAAATGAATCGGATTGATTCGGGTAAATATGGTATCAAAACTCACATGGTCCCAGTGTGGTTTATTAGGGCTTTTGGTAGCTTTTACAAAATGAGGAGGTAAATATTTTCCCTTATTGGCAATCATCGCAACCATATTAGCCATTTGCAGAGGAGTCATCAGAATTTCCCCCTGCCCAATCGAATTACTGATAATATGAGTTGCCTTCCACCGATTTTTGCCGTAATAGATCCTTTCATTATCGTATAGATCTGAAGAAGGTAAATTTCCATCCTTTTCATAAGGCATATCTACATTCAACTGCCGACCAATTCCCATCAGATTCATATAACGATACCAGGTATCATAAGCTTCGTAAATATCCCGAAATTTGCTGCTGTGCAAAAAATCCATATATGTGGCTGCGAAATATGAATTACAGGAATATTTGATCGCATTATCCAGTTTCAAAGGAGTTACGTGAAAACGACAGCCCGGCTTACCTCCATTTCTTTTGAATCCTCCCCCGCATCCATAAATGGTTTCTTCAGTGATGATTCCTTCATTTAACGCTGCCAATGCAACCGGGAGCTTGAAGATTGAACCGGGAGGATACTCCGCCATTAAGGGGCGGTTAAACAAGGGGTTTAAGGTATCCAGCTGAAGGGTTCTCCAGTTTTTTTGCAATTCTCTTCCGGTAAGGGTAGCTGGATTATAAGTTGGAGCGCTGACAAAAGCGAGAATTTCCCCGGAAGAAGGCTCAATAGCAACAATACTTCCTTTTTTATTCCACATCAGCTGTTCGCCGAATCTCTGAAGATCAGTATCCAGTCCCAGCATAATATCTTTTCCTTTGACTGATACTGTGTCATATTTTCCATTCAAATAGCTTCCTACCTCTCTCCCGTGTACGTCCTTAAGAACTTTTTTCTTGCCTTGTTTTCCCCGTAAATCTTTGTCATGGCTTCTCTCAATCCCGGATTTCCCAATCATATCCCCGCTCTTATATAAACCACCCGAAGCATCAATTTCTCTTTCATTCACCTCACTGATATACCCCAGGATATTAGCTCCCACTTCATATCGATAAGAGCGTGTCGTACTTGGATAAAAGGTGAACCCTCCAAAATTCCACATTTTTTCCTGAAGTGCCCCATACGTTTCGGGTTTAATGTAGCGTGCAAAAACCGACTCTTTCCATGTTGAGTATTTTTGGGCTTTTTGGATAGTTTCATCAATCTCCTCCTGGGACATATCAAGGAGCTCTTTCAAAACGGTAGTGTCAGGAATGTATAAGTTACGGGGAGTAATCATCATTTTAAAAATGGGGCGATTATCCACGAAAATTTCATTTTTTCGGTTGTAAATATTTCCTCTGGGAGGAATAGTCGGTTTGGTTGTCACCAAATTACTGGTCCCCCTAAGGGCGTATTCCTCACTCAATACCTGAATAGAGAATAAGCGACCAATATAGATCAGAAAAACCAATCCAATTACGGCAATAATAATATCTCCTCTTACCTTAAAGTTATCCATTATCTACTATAAAAAAGATAACACAACGCGTATCCTATCAAAAATGTATATATCGTACTACAGAATATTTTAAGCAGTGTAAAGAAAAAATATTGAAAAGTAAAGGCTTCCAGGAAGAAATAGGAAAAATGATGTATGAATATCAACGGAAGCAGGTATGAAGCGTACCAGGCCGGGGTTTGATTTTTAAAACTGATGTCGGTAAGATTTCGAAAATTGGTCGTACTGATAATTTCAGCCAGCCTTCCTCTGGCAGCAATTGCGAGTAGTGCCGAAAAAGCATGTACTCCACTGGCAGCGTGGTCCGAAAACATATCAATGGTTAGCCCCATTCCAAACGCAATCAAATACGTCACTGGCTGAGGAATACTAAAGGGCAAAGTGAAGAGGAAAATAATAAAAAAGAAAGGAATAGCAACCCGGAATAAAACCAGTTCTTCCTGCAGGGTTACCTGCAGAAATACATAAGCTGCGAAAGCAAGAATATGACTTAAAATCTGGTTCACCTATCGTCTCAGGTTTTGTTCCATTGAATCAATAATCGCTTTATTCCTGGGTTTAATCAGATATACATTGCTCAAAGAATTAAAGTCAGTAGCGAATTCAATTCTGGCATCATAGTATCCATCTTTTTTCTCCCCCAGATCCGAAATTTTGCCTACCAGATAATCCGGAGGGAAAATCTGGCTGCTACCGGAAGTAATTACCTGGTATCCTGTATCCAGCTTTACTGTTTCCGGAATGTATGTTAAATGTGCATAACGCGCACTTTCCCCCCGCCATTCAAAGAATCCAATATTAAACTCCTCCTCTTTTCCTTCCTGGTTAACGGCTTTCAGTATAAGTTTGAAATCTACATTAAGTGCGCTGAGCGCCAGGCTGTATTCCGGACTCACTCTGATAATGCGTCCGGCAACTCCCACAGGGGAAACCACTCCCATATCAACCTGTACGCCCTCATTAGACCCCTTATTAATGACAAGATAATTATACAGCTTGGAGGTAGAGTATTTTATAACTTTGGCAGTTATATATTCATAGTCTTTACTCAGTGGCATTTCATCTACCACAATATTACTTATGGAGTCTTTCTCGGCCTCTGATGCCATACCGAAGATTTGATCCTGGGCAAATTTGAGCTTCTGACGCAATTCTACATTTTCAGCTTTTAGCTCTTCATTGGCAGCCTGCAGACTAAAATACTCCGTGATTGAGTGTTTTTTTTCATAATAGGAAATGGTTCTTTCCATCAACCAATCTCCTACCTTTCTGCGCTGACTTCCAGGATAGCTAATAATGAGATATAAGGCAACGGCTTCCAGAAAAAGGAATAAAATCGTATTCCGATACGTGGAAAAAAAAGTAAGAAGCCGTAGCATCAGGTATTTAGCTCATTAAATATTTAAACTCATCGATACTCTTAAGGGCAATTCCCGTTCCTCTTACAACAGCTTTCAGCGGATCTTCCGCTACGTGAATAGGAAGTTTGGTTTTTTCTGCCAGTCGAATATCCAATCCTCTGAGTGAAGCACCACCTCCGGTAAGGTGAATTCCTCTTTCGTAAATATCAGCAGAAAGCTCAGGAGGTGTATTTTCAAGTGCTTTGAGAATTGCGTCCTCAATTTTGGTAATGGACTTATTCAAAGCGTGAGAAACTTCGCGGTAAGAAACCGAAATGGTTTTAGGAATTCCCGTCATCAGGTCTTTCCCTCTGATTTCAATATCTTCAGGACCGTCCTCCAGTTCAGGCAGAGCGGCACCTACATCAATCTTGATTCTCTCCGCACTGCGTTCTCCAATCAGCATATTATGCTGCTTGCGCATATAATCGAGAATATCATCATTAAATTCATCTCCCGCGATACGAATACTCTGGTCAGTAACAATTCCTGAAAGTGCAATCACCGCAATTTCCGTTGTTCCCCCACCAATATCGACAATCATGTGTCCGGTCGGTTCTTTTACATTCAGGCCAATCCCGATTGCTGCCGCCATTGGCTCTGCAATCAGATATACTTCCTTGGCCCCGGCCTGCTCGGCAGAATCCTTTACCGCACGTTTTTCAACCTCCGTAATCCCACTGGGAATACAGATAACCATCCGATAATTGGTTGAAAACATCCTTCGCTTGCTGGCGATGAGTTTAATCATCCCGCGAATCATGTGTTCTGCCACAGTGAAATCGGCGATTACTCCATCCCTGAGAGGTCGGATTGTCTTATATTTCTCGTGTGTTTTCTCATGCATTTGTTGTGCTTCGCTTCCTATGGCAATTACTTTACCGGTCATCCGGTCAATCGCTACAATAGAAGGCTGATCAACCACCACTTCATCATTGTACATGATTAATGTATTGGCAGTGCCAAGGTCAATCGCAATATCGGTCGTAAAAAAATCAAAAAGCCCCATTTAATTTTCCTGAAAGAAATTAATGTTTAAAATGTCTAACCCCAGTGAAAATTAAGCACATATCGTTATTTTCACAAAAATTAATTGTATCCTCATCTTTGATTGAGCCGCCGGGTTCTACCACCACTTCAATCCCGTGTTTTTTAGCTAATTCTACCGAATCGCTAAAAGGGAAAAAAGCATCTGATGCCAGCACTGAACCTTCCAGTTCAAACCCTTTATCTTTAGCCTTTAAAATGGCCTGGTTTAATGCATCAATCCGGGAAGTCTGTCCCACTCCGCTTCCAATCAACTGCTGGTTTTTTACAATAGCGATTGCATTGGATTTCAAGTGCTTACAGACCGTATCTCCGAACAAAATATCTGCCAATTCTGCCGGGTTGGGTTCGCGTTTGGTTTTTAATTCCAAATCACTCTCCTGAAGCACAACCTGGTCTCGGTCCTGAACCAAAAATCCTCCTACTGCACTTTTGGTTATTGTTTTGATTTCCGGGATAAAGGTTCTCTTCAAAAGAATTCGATTCTTTTTCCCTTTAAGAATTTCCAGAGCCTCCTCTGAAAACTCAGGAGCAATCAACACTTCAAAAAAGAGTTTATGAATCTCTTCTGCAACGTCCTTTTCGATTTTCCGATTGCAGGCCAAAATACCACCAAAAGCAGAAACAGGATCTCCGGCCAGTGCCTTTCGCCAGGCGTCGAGCATATTCTTGCCAACGGCACAACCGCAGGGATTGGTATGTTTAATTACAGCAAAAAACGGTTGCTCAAATTCGTCAACCAATTGTAAAGCACCATCAATATCAACTAAATTATTGAAAGATAAGGCTTTTCCGTTAAGTTGTTCAAATTGTTTGTCTAAATCGCCATAAAACCAACCTTTTTGGTGGGGATTTTCACCATATCGGAGCACTTTTCCCTGATTATGAGAGATTTTCAGCGATTGATGATCTGGAGAAAGGTAATTAAAAATATGCGTATCATAATGAGAAGAAACGCCAAATGCTGCACCAGCAAAATATTTTCTTTGCTCCAGATTGATCGTTCCGGACTGAGCATTCAGGATCTCTGCCAACTCTCCATAATATTCCTGTGAAGGAATTACAGTCACATCCTGAAAATTCTTGGCAGCAGCCCGTATGAGCGCAATCCCTCCAATATCAATTTTTTCAATGATCTCAGCTTCAGAAGCACCACTACTAACGGTTCGTTCAAAAGGATATAAATCCACGATTACCAGATCAATCGGAGGAATTTCATAAGTATCCAATTCTGCGATATCACTGGCTTCGCTTCTCCGCGCCAAAATTCCGCCATGTACTTTGGGGTGAAGGGTTTTCACTCTTCCACCTAAAATAGAAGGATAACCCGTCAGGTCTGCCACTTCATGGACATCCGCCCCCAGATCAGCCAGATATTTAGCTGTCCCTCCAGTAGAATAGACCGCTACTCCCTGTTTGTTCAGTTCTTCAACAATCGGTTCAAGTCCTTCTTTATGAAAGACTGATATTAATGCAGATTTTATGCTAATTTCTCCAGCCATTTTTTCTAAATCCCGAAATTACGGATTATTTATTTTCCAAATAAAAATTTTCACACACTTTTCTGATTACTTCTGAAAAGTGTTGATGTTCAAGCTTTAGTACCTCCTTTTGCAAGACTTCCGGAGTCCAGTCATCCCCGATTACCAGAGATTTTCGGAAGATAATTTCCCCTTCATCATAACGCTCATTGACATAGTGAATCGTTATCCCGGACTGAACTTCCCCATTGGCAATGACAGCCCTGTGCACATTCATTCCATACATTCCTTTTCCTCCATAATGAGGCAATAAAGCGGGATGAATATTAATGATTCGGTCAGGGAATTGATTTACAACCTCTGAAGGGATTAATTTAAGATATCCTGCCAAAATGATCAGATCTACCTCGTATCGTTTTAATAAAGCAGTAAGGTAGTTCCCATCCTTATACTGAGTCGGACTTAATAGTTCTACCGGTACCTGAAACGAAGGCCCAAACTGAAAAACCCCCGAATGGGGATTATTAGTCACCAGTACCCTCACTTCCATCTGGTGGTAGCCTGAGAAGTTTTCCAGTATTTTTCGGGCATTTGATCCTCCTCCTGAGGCAAACACAGCTATTCTGACAGGGCGTTTGTTTTCCAAGTAGACGCTATTTTGCCGCAAAGGTAAGGATAGTTATGTCAAACAAAAAGCCGTCCCGAAAGGAACGACTCTTTTTGTGTTAGATTTATGTGTTTTTTACTTTATTAGCATGAAATTGAAGGGAATATTTACCCAAAATTTAATCGGTTTTCCTCCTTGAATAGCTGGGGTAAACTTTAATTTATTTACATGTTCTTCTACAGCTCTTGACAGAATAGGGTGAACCTCGTTCGTCACTTTATGCTTAGCATAATTTCCGTTTTTATCTACCAGTACTCTCACTACAACCATTCCCTGAATACTTGCATCGCGTGCAATTTGAGGATAACCAATTAGCTTTTTGATATCATTGATATTAACTGGCGTTGGTTCCTCTTCAGCAAATACAAAATCTTTAATATCTGGCTCATGATCAACAATTACTTCAGGGATATCACCATCTACATCAATTTCTCCATCAAAAAATCCTTCTTCTTCTCCTTCCTGGTTTTCAAGGGCAATCGCAGGAGCTTCCATTAACTCCTCC
This sequence comes from Bacteroidota bacterium, assembly GCA_020438265.1. Taxonomy (GTDB): domain Bacteria; phylum Bacteroidota; class Bacteroidia; order J057; family J057; genus JAGQVA01. The sequence continues at coordinate 206 of JAGQVA010000045.1, read as the reverse complement.
ATTTCCGTAATAGTTTGATCCTCATCGGGATCCAATTCATTTTCTGGAGTAGGTTCTGGAATCCGGAACTCTACAGTCCTAACCTGTGGGGGCGGAGTATGTGGTAGTGGCGGTGGTGGAGGCGTATCATCAATAGTTGGTGGTGGTGGAAGCGTTTTAATATCAATAGTCATAACCTTTTTTGCTTCTTTTACTTCCTCAGTGAT